>NZ_JBFUHM010000044.1:0-35870 GCF_056402395.1 Peribacillus sp. P4_B1 | reverse complement strand
CAAAATGCTTGGCAAATGGGTGAGCTTGTTGGATACAACCTATATGCAGCCTTTGAAGGCAAGAAACTTGAAGAATTTTCACCTGTAAACTCAGGTACACTTGCGAGCCTTGGCCGTAAAGATGCAGTGGCAACCGTTGGGGCCAATAACACTTCCCTTAAAGGTCTGCCGGCTACATTGATGAAAGAAGCAAGTAATATTCGCTATCTATCACACATCAAAGCCCTATTCAGCCTCGCTTATTAATTTATTATAGCCGTGACGTGACATCCAGTTCATTGTATTCCGCGGTAAATGCCCTTTCTTCCCGGTCATCGGGATTAAAGGGCATTTTTTTCATGAATTTATTATAATGCCTGATCATGATGCAATGATTGACGAAAGATGTTAACAATGGACGGTACTCCATTTTGTTGCTTATCCATTCTATAAATCCTGGGATTAGGCAACTCTCCTAAATCCTCTCCGTTAATTTTTATTAGCCCGTTTGTCGTTAACTAACGCTCAAGTAGGTACCATTGCGCATATCATAAAATTAACCTTATTAAAGGAGGGGTCTGTATGAAAGGGAAAAAAGGAAAAGCAGCTTCATCTGGCAGTTCATCTACCGGTAGCACTTCTACTGGTGGCACTTCTACTGGCAACAAGTCCACTGGCCATAAATCTACTGGGAAATAATCTACTGGCAACACAGCTACTGGTATCATAACTACTGGTATCACATCTACAACAACAACAGCTACTTCATTAAGGTCAAGTTCAAGTTCAAGCTCGTCGACTGGACGTGGCAAAAAAAGAAGAAGATAGATAGTTAAATATAAAATGCTTCAGCTTGATTAATCCCTGATTGATCAAGTGGAAGTATTTTATGATATTACGGCTTCATTAAGGTCAAGACTGTCCATAAAACATCTGATACAAGGAAGGAAGGTGAGTGTATGTCTTATCATATTCCATCTTATTTCTTAATGATAGAAGAAAAAAATCTAGAAGATTTACGTGCGGATATTTGGAGCGATGACCCTATTCCCGCCAATTTGAAAGTAGAAAACGACAATTATGTTATCGATATTGCCTATCGGGGCTCTTATACCCGCAAATTCCGGAAAAGATCCTATTGGATTGATTTCATCGAGCCAGAACAATTCTTTGGCGCCCACAAAATCCATCTCAATGCCGAATACAGAGATCCTTCCCTCATTCGCAATAAACTCTCACTCGATTTCTTTCAAGACCTTGGTGTCCTTTCCCCTCATAGCCAACACATCAACCTATTCCGAAATGGCACGTTTAAAGGTGTGTATTTACAATTGGATTCCGTCGATGGGTTTTTTTTAGAAAAAAGAGGACTTCCTGCCGGCCCGATTTATTATGCTGTCAACAATAATGCCAACTTTTCATTGGAAAGGGATGGGAAAATAAAAGACTCCCTTACGTCAGGCTATAAGCAAGCCTTTGGCAAACCCGCCGATGATGAATATCTAATCGAATTCATCAAAAAAGTAAACACAACCCCACTTGCAAAGTTTCCTGAAGTAGTCTCGCAGCATCTTGATATCCATAAATACTTACGCTGGCTGGTTGGAGCCGTTTGCACCATGAATAACGACGGTTTCACTCATAACTATGCACTATACCGCAATAGTAAAACGAAGTTATTTGAAATCATTCCTTGGGATTACGATGCCACTTGGGGACGCAAAGTCAGTGGAGGGATCATGGAGCACACATATGTCCCTATCGGAGGGAAAAAGTCAAACCACCTTATTCATCTGCTCTTGCAGGTTCCGGAATACAGTAAGTTCTACAAAGACCTCTTGGTTGAAACATTAGAAACCACATTTACTGTGAAGCATATGGAAAATAAAGTATTACCACTGCACCAGGGCATTCGCCCCCACATCCTTCTTGATCCATATAAAAAGAATAAGTTTGATCTATTCGACAAGGAACCGGAATTCATCTTCGAATTCATTCGCAAACGCAGTGATTACTTAAATAAGCACCTTGGTAGCCTAGATGAAAAAAATGCCACGACACAACTGATAGCCAAACAGAACCGAAAAAGGGGAGTTGCTTCCGTGTCACCAATCTGCATTAAAAATACGGGGAAGTATGGCAGGGGAGTATATGCTACAAGGGATATTCAAAAAGATGAACTCATTGAGGTATCACCTGTCATCATTTCACCCAAACATGAATGGAAATATTTAAAGAAAACCGCACTCTTTCATCACTGTTTCTATTGGGGAGATGATGATGAAACTGTCATTGCCTTAGGAAATGGTTCACTATTCAATCATTCATACACTCCAAATGCGACATTCGATAATAATTTAGAAGATTTAACGATAGACTTTTATGCACATAAAGATATAAAGGCTGGCGAGGAAATCACGATCAATTACAATGGTGAACCTGATGATAAATCCCCGTTATGGTTTGATGTAATCGAGTAGGCGCTTTTTGCTACCATTTTATTTTGAAAGAATCCATTTTGAAGGAAAATTGATCAAAATGGATTCTTTTTTATTCAGTTTTCTTCGCTAATGCAAGGACTTTTTAACTTTACATTTTTTTCGGCGCTGAAATTCCCAATAAACTTAGCGCATCCTTTAATGCAACCGCCACGGAAAAAGCGAATGAGAGCTTCATTTGTTTCCATTCATCTTCAACTAAGATTTTCGTATGTGCATAATACTTATTGAATGCACGCGATAAATGCAAGCTGAATTTCGCGATTTGTGATGGATCGGCTTGTTCAAATGATTTTTGGACAATGATCGGGTATTGCTCCAACATCTGGATGACCGGCCACGCATGTTCTCCTAAAGCTTCAAAAGTGATGGCCTGCTCTTTAAATTCACCTTTTTCAAGCAATGAGGAAATTCGCGCAAAAGTGTACTGTACATATGGACCCGTTTCTCCCTCAAAATTCATCATTTGCTCTAATGAAAAGTCAATATCATTCATCCGATTATTTTTTAAATCATTAAAGATTACCGCTCCGACACCGACCTGTCTTGCAACCAGTTCTTTCTGTTCAAGCGCTTGATTTTTTTCTTCAATATTGCGCTTCGCCGTTTCGATTGCCTCTGCCAAAACATCCGCAAGCAGCACGACTTTCCCTTTACGTGTCGACATTTTCTTACCGTCTTTTAACATCATGCCAAATGCTACGTGCTGTAAGTCATTTGACCAATCGTATCCCATTTTTTCAATGACGTTAAAAAGCTGCTTAAAGTGCAGGGATTGTTCATTTCCTACAACATAAAAGGTTTTCTTCGCCCCGTACTGTTTTTTACGATAAATGGCTGCAGCCAAATCACGCGTCGCATAAAGTGTCGCCCCATCGGTTTTCGTAATCAAACAAGGTGGCATATCTTCCAATTGCACGACATAGGCACCTTCGGATAGGGTAAGTAAACCTTTTTCTTTTAGTTCCCCGACAACCGCATCCATTTTGTCATTGTAAAACGCTTCTCCGGCATAGGAATCAAAACGGATGCCCAATAAATCATAAATCGTCTCAAATTCTTTTAAAGACGCATCCCTGAACCATTTCCATAATGCCAGTGCTTCCTCGTCCCCATCTTCAAGCGACTTGAAGCTTGCGCGTGCTTGTTCATTCAACGATTCATCCGTTTCAGCTATTTCATGGAACTTCACATAGATTTTCAATAATTCCTGAATCGGCGACGCTTCGATTGCCTCTTTATCGCCCCACAGCTTATACGCGACGATCAACTTGCCGAATTGAGTGCCCCAATCGCCTAAATGATTAATACGCACCGCAGTGTAGCCATTTTTTTCGGCAATGTTAGCCAGTGCATTCCCTATGACCGTTGAGCGTAAGTGCCCCATGGAAAAAGGCTTGGCAATATTCGGGGATGAGTAATCAATCACGACATTTTCCTGTACAGGCGGCAGTGAACCATACTGATCCTTTTCCCTTAATATCGTTTGCAACACGTTTTCCGTCACAATCTGTTGATTGACGAAGATATTCAGATAACCGCCCACAACGTTCACTTCTTGGATCAACTCACTGTTTAATTGCTGGGCTATTTCAGACGCAATCACCTGAGGCGATTTTTTGAATTTTTTTGCAAGAGTAAAGCACGGAAAGGCGACATCACCTAACTCCATCAATTTAGGCTTTTCCATTAATTTTTCTATTTCACTTGCTGGCATTTCATTGTTCAAAGCAGTTGAAATCAATTCTGCAATTGGTTTATTCATCGACATTTTCCCTCCTAAACAAAAAAGCCCCCGCCTCTAAATAAGAGACGAGAGCATAGTTTCCCGTGGTACCACTCTAGTTGCCACAAATTGTGACCACTTTCCATTGTTAACGAGGTGACTCCCCGATGTTCTCTACTGGACGTTTCAAGAAATTTCTCCAAAGTGCGTTTCATTCATCCGTCCTGCATTAGGCTCACACCATCCCTAACTCGCTTTCCATTTCAAAATGAACTACTCTCTTTATCACAGAATTTTCAATATTATGATTTAATCCATCGTACACAATTTTAAAAAACGTGTCAACACAGGATTTCTGATCTAACCCTGTCATAAAGTCTCTATCCGAAATCCATCTAGCCAGCCGGTAACTTCATTTTATCCTTGATAGTCGAAAAATATTTCCTTACGGTCCCAATTGTGTTGCTTTGCTGATTGGAGGGGTCAAGTGTGGTTTGACCATCGGCTAACAGGCCTAACACACCCATTTCCTGGTCATTATTGTTGGAAGACTCATCCATAAGTTCAGGGGAGTATATTCGCTTGCCATCCAATACGCTGCGAATCGAGCAGGCTAACTCTTCACTCGGGCTATCCTTCAATAAATAACCACTTACATTTGCTTTTAAAGCAAGTTGAAAATAACCAGTCCTTCGAAATGTCGTTAAAATAATCACTTTGCATTCAAATGACTTTAAAGCTTCAGCTGCCTCAAGCCCGCTCTTTACAGGCATCTCCATATCCATGATACAAACATCCGGCTTTAATTGGTGCACAAGAGTAATCGCTTCTTCTCCATTACTGGCTTGCCCGGCAATTTCTATATCTTCTTCAAGATTGAGTAGAGAACTAATTGCCTCTAACAGCATTTGCTGATTCTCTGCAATGACAATTCGGATCATTTTAAGTTCTCTCCTTTATTGAGTCGTTATATAAAGCAAAGACTCCCCAAAATCCAAGGATTATTAAGGGAGTCTGGAATGATTCATGAACGTTACAATTCAGATTTCGCTTGAACGGAAACACTTTTTTTCGTTAAATATTTTATGTCTTTAAAGCCAACAAAATTCTTGTTTTTCTCATCCCACAAGCGGAAACGGAGCGACTGTAAGCTTGTAGCCAGAGTAATCGTTGGTACGTTCTTTAAAGGCTCTGTATTATTATGTGCATTTTCCAGTTTATAGTTAGGTACCCTAGGACTTAAATGGTGAACATGATGGTAACCGATATTACCAGTAAGGAACTGCATCAGTTTTGGTAGCTTATAAAAAGAACTTCCTTCCACTGCTGCTAATACATATTCCCACTCCTCATTTTCTTCAAAATAAGAGTCCTCAAATGTGTGCTGGACGTAAAACAGCCAAATGCCCACTGAACCTGATATAAAGAAAATGGAACCTTGTACTAAAAGAAATGACTGCCAGCCTACTGCAAGGCAAAGCAATGCCACTAAACCAACGATTAATACATTCGTCAAATAGGTGTTCATTTTTTCCTTCTTTCTAGCACCTTTTCGGTTAAATCTATTTTTAAGAAGGAAAACATAAATCGGACCTATCCCAAACATTACCAATGGATTGCGATAAAAACGATAGGCAAAACGAATTCTAAGCGGCGCAGCCAAATATTCATCCACCGTAAGGGTCCAAATATCCCCTGTACCCCGCTTATCTAAATTGCCACTTGTTGCGTGATGCACAGAATGCTCATGCCCCCATTGATCAAAAGGGAATACAGTCAAAACACCCATGACTGTCCCGACTATTCTATTCGCACGGCGGCTTTTAAAAAATGAATGATGCGTACAATCATGAAAGATTATGAAAATTCTTGTCAAGAAGCCAGCAGCCAACACAGCTGGAATTAAAGTTAACCAATAAGAAACCGAAAGACTTATATATGCTAGGTACCATAAAATAATGAACGGCCCTAACGTATTGATGATCTGCCATATACTTTCTTTTGTCGTTGATTGTTCAAAAGGAGCAATTTGTTTTCTCAAGTTTTTAGTATTTTGTATGGTCATTAATCAATTGCACTTCCCTTTATTTGTCGTTATTTCTTATTATAAATAAATCAGCCTGATTTTATTAGTACCAGGTGTCATGACTAGAAGATGACAAATGTCATGTACAAGATATTTTCAACGGAAAACCCTACCAAATAAAATGGAAAATAACCAAAACTGGCTAACCTTGTTCCTACGAATAGGACGGTATAATTCCAACAAATTAATCTCCATTTGGAAGAATTCTTTTCTTATCATAGAAAGCTTAAAAACGACAAACGTATAATAAACTGTCGTAAATCTCGAGGGATTTTAGAGAGATGTTAATTATCAAAGCCACTTATGATAGGCTTAGACTATGAGGATTTACCAGTTGAAAAACTGTAAAGGGGAATTAGTTTGGATAAGGAAATGGAGAAAACAATTGTAAAATCATTTTTCACCAAAAGGCTCCAAGATAGAATTCTGTTCGAATTGTCTTCAGCCAAGAAACGCAAGGATGCCTTAAGTCGCCTTTGTCATTCTTACAGAACAACTCTTGGTGAAGAATACATCATTGAGATTCCGAAACCGAATTCAGATCCAGCAGATATAGCTAAGTTACTAAAACAGAATGGTGCTGATTGTTATGTAATATCCTGGGATGAAGATATTGATGGTAAGGAGCTCCCCTTATTAACCGCCTTAGAAAAAGCTGTTGGAATGGGGATGCCCTCAATCATATCCTGCATACCAAATAAACTCGCTTATTTTGAAGCTGAACAAGAAGCCCTTCCATCTCCAAGATTTTTACTAAAAAGAAAACAATGAATAATTGCATACACAAATATTCCTGTTTAGATGATTCCCTATTTTCTAGACTTTTCCACAATGTACCTCTATTTTATTGCTATTCTCCATAGTAAACTAGTAAAGTTAAATTTTACAAAGGGGAATAAAATAATCGTGAAAAAATTCTTTGGATGTTTTATTATGTTAAGCCTTCTTTGTATGTGTCTCTTTCCAACCAGTGGTAGTTCATCAAGTAAAACCCAATACATAGGTTCTGTTAAAGTGGACAATACAAAAGTTTTTAGTTCTCCTAAATTAGGTTCTACTTTATTAAAGACCTTAAAAAAGGGCGAGGAGTTTCCCGTCATTTCCTCTGCCGTTGGGGATTCCGCGGGCCCTATTATTCATAAAGTAAAGACTGGAAACACATTATGGAAAGTAGCAAATCAATATGGAGTTTCAGTAAGTGAGCTGCAAAAAGAAAACAAATTAACTTCTTCCGAAATCACTGTTGGCCAAAGCCTGAAGATTCCCCAGAAATATAAGATCCATAAGGTAGTATCAGGAGATACATTGTGGAAGATCTCTTCTAAATATAAGGTAACCACCAGTGATTTGACGAAATTAAATAACTTACATGCAGATACAATTAATGTTGGCCAAAAATTGAAGATTCCTGATTATTACTACCAGGTTCAATTGCTTGATGGTAAAAAGGGATGGATAAAGACATCCCAACTTCAAAAAAAGGCGCAAAAACCTGTCGTCATGGGCTGGACGCATAATGAATCGAAAGAAAACTACACCCAACAAATTAAACAACCTAATTTAAATGTAGTTTCTCCTCGTTCCTATACGCTGACGGATTCCGGTAATTTCGTTTCCGTTTCTGCGGATGCAAAGTTCGTCCAAAACGCCCATAAGCAAGGAAAGCAAGTTTGGCAGCTTATCGGAAATCAATTTGACCCTGTTTTAACCGGTTCTGTACTAGGCAATACAAAAAAACGCCAGAAATTAGTTTCAGCTTTACGTGATTCACTTGTTAAAACTAAAAGCGATGGAATAAATGTAGATTTTGAAAACATCGATCCAAAAAACAAGAAGGACTTTGTACTTTTCATAGGCGAACTGAAAAAGGCACTAAAACCGCATGGAATTAAAGTATCTGTGGATGTCACCCGAGAAAATGAAGACCCTTTTTGGTCAAAAAGTCTGGATAGGAAAGCTCTTGGCAAAATAGCAGACTACATAATCATAATGGGTTATGACGAGCATTGGGGAGGGAGCCCAGTAGCCGGGTCCGTTTCCTCGTTACCTTGGATCAAAGAAGGAACTAAGCTTTTAATGAAAGAAGTACCTGCCCATAAGATCATATTGGCTGTACCATTTTATACGAGAGAATGGGTAACCGATTTATCGACCAAAAAAGTGAAAAGCCATGACCTTACCATGGCTGAAGTCAACAAAATCATTTCATCTCATAAACTTAAAAAGGTATGGGATAAAAAGACTCAACAAAATTACGTGGAGTATACTTCCAAAGGGGAAAAGCATCAAATATGGATAGAAGATAAAAAATCGATGAAGCTCCGTATTGACCTGGTAAAACAAAATCACCTATGCGGTGTATCTGCTTGGTACCTTGGATCAGAAACCCCTGACATTTGGGATGTATATCATTTTAATCAATAGATTGACAGAAAAACCATAAAGAAAAAAGGCCTCACATTGTGTGCGGCCTTTTTTGCATGACATCCTTTTCAGTCAGTCTTGTCGTCTTAAGTGAATAGAGCACCCCAATAAATATCAAGGAAATACCCAAGATTTGAATCCTGTCCGGTTGAAATCCTGAAAACAGAATATCCAAAAGGATGGCCACTGCCGGATCGACAAAAATCATGAAAGATACTACATTTGTAGGCAAATGGCGGATACTATTAAAAAACAGAAGATACACGACGCCTGTATGGATGATGCCGGTAAGTACAGTATAAAACCATTCGGAAGATTTTAGCGTTGTGTAGACTGAAAAATCGACAAAAGGAATCAGTAATAGAAATCCAATGAACATTTGCAGAAAAGTGGTCGCGTATACACTTGTCTTTGAAATGCTCTTTCCTAAAAGCAGGGTTGCCGCATAGAAAAATGCAGCAATGACCCCATAAATAATCCCTTCCCATTCAGGGGTTGATGATCGAAATCCATCTGTTCCCATAATGAATAATGTGCCAATGAAGCAAAGTGAAATGGCCAGGATGGAAAATAAACTCATTTTCTCCCTGAAGATGAAGCTCCCGATAATGAGTACAATGATCGGCGCTAAATGATAAAGCGAAATGGCAATTGTCACCGATATCAGTTCGAAAGATTTAAAGAGGAATATCCAGTTTAACAAGTTGGCCACCGCGCAGAAAATGATGAGCATTATCTCTCTACCATTCCATATTTCGTTCTTGAAATGTCCTGTAATCATCCATGCTGCACATAAGAATATGGCAGCACAAATGCAGCGAACAAAAACCAGTTCCAATGCAGGAAGTCCTGATAGTCCTGAAAAGAAACCGACAGATCCAAAGATCGTCATGGCTAAAGACAGTTGAAGAAGTGCTATTTTATTCATTTAATTTCTCCTTATGAAATCACACATTATTTTACATATAGCTTATACTAAAAAGTAATCCAACCGGTAATGGGCTGAAAGAACTTCATGCATAAATGAAGAAAAAACAAGAATCCCCTTTTCATGAAAAAGGGGATTCTTGTTTTGCAGCTTATCACCCCAGGAATAGATCCAGCAGATTACTGCCTACAGTTGATTGCTTATTATAAAACTCCGAATAACCGCAATTCTTGCAATACACAACCGTAAATTGATTATTCTGGACATCGAACATTTTTGACAATCCTGTTCCAGTCATTGCTACGTCCTTCTTGGCAGCATCATTGCTTCCGCATTTCATACAACCCTTTTCGCTCATGATCCTTCATCTCCTAATTTATCCTAGATTCATTTTAAGTAACTAATTTATTAACAATTCTTCCTAGTAAAATCAATATATCTTGTTCCTTGAAAGGTTAAAGTGCCGACATCCCCTTCTGCAAGAACACCAAAATTCTTTCCTGAAATATGGAATTCTGATCGATCGCCACTCTCAAATTCAAATGTAATATAATAAGTCGTAGAGGAGCTTTGCGAATGGAGATTGTTATTGTGACCGTATGAATGACCATTCCTAATAGTATTTGTTCGTTTGACTTTCACCATTGCAGGAACAGATAAACGAGGAGATTTCTCGTTCTTCTCCCATTGACTAAGACCAGAGAATATATTAACTATGATCATTATAAAAATGATAACAAAAATAATTCCTATAAATACCGGAGCACCTGTGAAAATCCAACACCGTACATTTGATATTCCTCCCCGCCCCGATGACATAATATACGGATAAAATGGAAATAGGTTTCAAATTAATTTAAATTTCCTTCCCCTTTACTCCCCTTTGATCAACCTATATTTTCACCATCTAAAAAATTGGAGGTGCAGTTCAATAAAATGGGACCTTTTTATAACCCTCCTCTTTTGGATTGGCTCCCTTTTTTATTTCCAGATTTTAAAGCAGGAAAAGTATTTGAAAATAATAGATTAGATAACGATAAGATTCTAATCATTCCTTCCCGGTAAAAAAAAGCATTAAATAACATCTGAATCATCTAATCGTATTTCTGCAACCCTTCCACCTTGAACACACCAAAATTCTAAAGTAATATTCCGTTTATGGTCAATGTAGCCGATAATATCCGCTCCCTGTTCATAACTTTTATAATAATGATCCCCATACTTCGAAAGAACGTCCGCTTTCTTACTTCCTAATTTAATACCTTTGCCTGTTTGAAGGGAACTTTCAAATAGATCGTCATCCGCACTTGAAATGATTAACCGCATTATTTTCCCTTTATCCTCGTCTGAATTGATAGTGGCCGTTTTTAACCCGCCTTTCCAATAATAATAATCATATGCATTGTTATTGTCTTGATCGATGGGTTCTCCATATTCTCTAATAAATTCTGGACTCGATATGTTATCCCAGACTTTATATCCCCCGATAGACTCATCAGACAAGTCCGTTGATTTTGTCAATTTCTCAGAGAATGCCGAGTACACATAGAAACCTAATGTTGTTCCAATAATAATAAGTACGATTACTAACTTACGTTTATCATGCATTTTTCCCATCTCTAAAATCTACTCCATCCATATCGGAAATGAAAATATTGGCTATACCAATTTCCTTATTAAACTTTAACCTGACTTGAATAGGACGAATTGTTGGCGCGCAGGACGAATTGTTCATTTTCATTGATCGTCCCTGCTGTAAAACTCAAATGGAGCTACTAACTAGCAAACAGGAAGGAGCTGATCCCCATTATGTATCCTCCGCCTATCCCGATCGCAACGCCAAAAACCGTCCATTGTGATATGTAAATACCTATTAGAAATAAAATGAATCCTATAAATCCAATTAACAGAACCTTTTTTTTATTCATTTTGCACCCCTTGGCCAAAATATCCTTATACTATCTTATACGGATAAAATTGGATAAAAGTTTCATTCTATTACTAAATTGATGATTCATTGAAAGAAAGTCGAGTAAATAAAGTAGTTTCAAAAATTACCTGCGTTTTTTGCCCATGATAAAAAGGCTGCCGCAGCAACCTTTATCTTGAAGGGGATTTTATCCCATTATTACAAATAGAAAAATTTCATTTTTCTCTCGGCGGCTTCAATAAGAAAAACCGAAATCAGCCACTGATTTCGGTCGTTCCCTCTATTTAATTAGTGATATCTTTTTTCTGGAAGAAGAAGAAAGTTAGCGCTAAAAAGATAAGATAGTAGATGCCAAGTACACCCATCGAGAATCCTAGTGTGGCTCCATCAAACATTTCCATGGTTCCGGAAATATAGCCCCTTAAATCAAGGTGGGGGAATAAGACGAATTTTAACCACTCGTATTTACCGATGAATGATTGAATGACCATATTTAATGTCGAAGAGGCAAATAGGATGAAAATGGATATACCTACTGCAAGTGCTTGGTTTTTAAATAATGTGCTTAACATGAAAGCGATGGTCGTGATGACCAAGAATCCTGGTATCCAGTAAACGATCATGTCCACGAAATATTCTCCGACTACCACCGGACTGAATTCACCGAAAGATGCAGGATCCATTATTTTGTCTGAATACGAACCATTTCCAAAGAATATGATCCCGATTAGATAACTGAATATAAGCAGGCTCGCAAGTAATAACGCCGCAAATAACAGGGAAGTAATATATTTGGAAAGTAGAATCTTCCAACGTTTATAAGGCCTGATCAACAGTTGTTTAATGGTACCATCCGAAAACTCCGAGGAAACTAGCGAGCTGCAAACAATAACGACGAATAAAGTGACAAATGACGTTAATGTTGTAGTCCATTCCGCCATATATGTCCAATTCGTGTTTAAGTCAGGGTTTATATTACCAGCTAAAAGTTGCTTATTTAGATCAATGTCAGCCATGATTTCGGCTTTTTCATCGTCACTGATATCAGTAGCTTCCAATGCCTTTTGCTGTTCTTGGATATCTGCCTTTAACTCCTGCTTCCAATCCTTACCCGATTCGCCGGCACTTAATTTATAATCGATGACTGCCGCCCCTAATGCTGCCAATAAAAGAAAAGCGATGAATATATAGGTTGATACTTTTGAAAAGATTTTCATCCATTCATTTTTTACTAAGGACATCATACAGACTCCCTCATTTCCTGCTCAGTGATTTCAAAGAATTTATCTTCCAGTGATTTTCTAGTAATGCCAATTTCATAGACATCCAGTTCATTTCCATTAAAACTCCTGTTTATATCAGCCGTTTGTTCACGTGTAGCCGATACGGAGATTGTCTTCGCATCATATTTTAGAATCGTAATATCCACAAACTGTTCTTGAAGGATTTTTTTAGCTAGCTCCCCATCACTGACAGTGAATGAAACTTCATTTACCGTTTCGGTTTTTTCATCTACAATATGTTCTTTCGTATGTATCAGCTTTCCTTTTTCGATAACGGCAAAACTATCACACATCAATTGCATTTCCGATAGTAAATGTGATGAAATCAATATCCCGACGCCTTCACTTGCCAGTACTTTCAAATAATCACGAAACTCACGAATCCCTTGTGGATCCAAGCCATTCGTCGGTTCATCAAAAATCAATAACGACGGTTTATGTAAAATGGCCTGTGCCACGCCAAGGCGCTGACGCATTCCTAATGAATAGGTTTTAACCTTCTTATCGATGGCATGATCCAGTTTGACAAGCTTTATGACCTCTTCTATTCGCTCGTTGGATATGTCATTGGATGACATTCGGGCATAATGCAGGATATTCTTCCTGCCCGTCATGTACTTATAAAACTCCGGGTTTTCAACAATGGCCCCCAATTGATTCATCGCACCTTCGAAATCTTTATCGAGGTCACTGCCATTGATCATGACAGTACCGCCCGTACGGTTGATAAGACCAGTGATCATACGGATGATAGTGGTCTTACCGGCCCCATTCGGACCAAGCAAACCAAAAATTTCATTACTTTTTATTTCAAAGCTGACATTGTCTACAATGGTCGCTTTTCCAATTTTTTTAGTTAAGGATTGAACCTTAAGAACCGTTTCAGACATATAATACCTTCCTTTTTTTATATTTTCCAAAATCACACAAATTCAATATTACCATATTATGCATATTGTTACTATACTGATATTCTTCCATTTGGATAAAAGCATCCCTTGAATCAGCTGCAATCAATAGATTTGAATTTCACCGTTCTTACCGATGGACTACAAGGTTATGGCCGCCTCTCCGACATACCCATTTTCAAAATACCCAATGTTGGTTTCCGTATGCCGCTTCCCTTCCCTATCCGTATTGCGCAATAACATCGAACTCACATTAAAGTCTTCAGTCGGCGTCAGCTACCCGCCCTCATAATTCTCAATATCAATATCACTGCAATGACTTTTTTCATCGAAATAACTATGTATCGTTTCTTTTTATTACGCTTCCGAATGAATAAAGTTACAGGTTTTTTTATATTAAAGGAAAATTCATGTTAATTATAAATAAAGCAACGTATAGGTAAAGCCGATGGAAATGGCCAGACCCACTGCAAAAAGAAAGATTCTTCTAATAAAAGAAGGGAAAAGTCTATAAACCATCATTAAAATAAAATCGATGAAATTCGTTGGTATTCCAGAGCCGAATTCTTTGACTACTTTCTTGTCACCAAAAACGGCGAACCACATTACAAAAAGACCACATAAAATGAAAATGAAGGAAAAAATCTTAAACCACATTCGATGTCACCCGTTCCTCATAACGATATTGTTTTAGTCTTATCTTAACTGGGTTTTAGGATTCAAGTTTTCAAAATGAATTCTTCAACCCATACCACTTGCATGGGAATCCCCTTTGTCCTCAGCGAATCTTTCAAATTCGCATTCTTCCGGCACCAGGATAGATCATAAATTATCCTTGACTGCCCGGGCATAAAGAGGACGAACATTTTCTTTCGTCAAAAAATTGAGCCTTGTAGCAATTCCTTTACCCCAATATTGCTTCCCAAACCAGTAACTCACTCCTGGGTTAACTATTTTACAGAATATGGTCATTTTTTTGGATAACCCGATTTGATGTGATATCCTTCCATCGGGTCAAAAGCCACTTTGTCTAAACTTTCTAACCCTTCTATGAACAAAAAACAGGCGGTTATTTTTCGTCCTCATAGATCAAGTAACCGCGGAAAGCTATCCATGAAAAACTCCATCATTGCTTTTCCTCTAAATTCCAACTACATTCTTCCAGGATACCCTACTAGTATCTGACTGCGCTTCCCTCAAGATAACACTAATTGCCATAAAAGAAAGGACTAGCAACAAATTACATGAACAAAACTCCCAAATTAAACTTTACTTAAAATATAACGTTTTTTCATTAAAGCTGTCCTCATTTGGAAGCGGAAACCCTCAACTCCTCGTGATTTCTTGAGTACATATCGTTTTTATTGGAAGAAACCTTTAATATTTTTCTTATAAAACAGACCGCCATATCCTTGCTAAGAGTCCGTGAATGAAAAGACCTGACTTGAAGGAGTGGATTATTGAAAAAATCTATCCCCGAACGATGTTGCCTGGATTTAGTCCACTCAATTCTTTTCCTGATTCTTTTTAATAGAATCCAGAATCCGCTAATTACTAAGGATATGGTAACCCGTTCTCCGCCTCATTTCTTTTCTTTCTCTAACATGTTTTAACAATTCCTTAGTGCCTTCGCGGTGTTTTTCCTTATCAGCGCCTAAAAGAGCGATCGTTTAACGAATGGTTTAATTGCAGGAAACAACGAGGAGGATAAACATGAAGAAAATTATAATAACGATCCTAACGGCTTCTGTATTCATTCTAGGAGTTTGCATGCCAACTAAAGGCGAAGCCGCAGCTTTGGATCGCACACTCTCATCAGGAATGAGTAATGGTGATGTAAAGGAACTACAAGAATTATTACTGACAAAAGGGGTTTTTCCCTATTATGAAGCAACAGGTTACTACGGACCGATTACAAAAGAATCCGTAAAGAAGTTTCAGGAAAAATCAGGGCTGAAAGCCGATGGAATAGCAGGAACAAAAACGAATCAGAAAATCCAGGTACTGAAAAGCGGGGATATCGGAAGACCTGTAGCTGAACTGCAGAGGCTATTGAAAGCCTCGGATGTTTACACATCAACGATCGATGGAATTTATGGTACAGGTACAAAACAAGCAGTCATGAACTTTCAAAAGCAAAAGGGATTATCCGCTGACGGTATAGCCGGTGCACGGACTTTCAGTAAATTAGAAGAAAGAGCCAGTTTAGCAAGCTCGGCCGTTAAAGAACTGACGGTAACAAGTACTGCATATACAGCGAGCTGCGAAGGATGTTCAGGCACCACAAGAATGGGCGTCGATTTACAAAAATATGATGATGCCAAACTGATAGCAGTCGATCCGAATGTGATTCCGCTAGGCTCCATCGTTGAAGTCGAAGGCTATGGACAAGCAATCGCTGCAGACACGGGCGGCGCGATCAAAGGAAACAGAATCGATGTATTCATCCCAAAAGAAGCGGATGCTTTAACGTGGGGAAGAAAGCAAGTGAAGGTTAAAATAATTAAATGATGCATGACGGAAACATCGTTTTAATATAAAAATAGATACATAACAAAACCGAAAGAGCATGTATGGATCAATTCATGCTCTTTCAGTCTGTTCAAACCAACTTGTACATGATAATATCATCGACGTAATCACTTTCGTTCATCTTAAATTCCTTAATTTTACGGCCTTCTTCAACAAACCCCATACTTTTATAAAGTGATATTGCCCGATGATTTGTTGAAAAAACTCCTAAACTCACCTTTTCAATGAACGGATTGGCTTCTGCCCATTCCAATAATGCTTTAACTAGTTTTTTTCCAATACCCATCCCTCTGAATTTTTCTCTAATCATGATCCCAAATGAGCCCTTGTGAGACATTCTCCTCCTATTTTCCGATTGAAATCCTATCCATCCAATCACTTCACCATTTATTTCGGCCACGATGATGGTTTCTCGTTCATTTTCCAATAACCTTCGTATCCAATCCCTTTGTTGTTCTGGTGTTTTATTAAACTCGTCTGACAACGCAATAAAGTACTCACCTTCGGAAATTACGGAATACTGTACATCCAAAATTGCTTCCGCATCTTTTAATTCACCAGTCCGAATCATATATGTAAGACTATTATTTTTCGTTTCTGACATGCCAATCCCCCTTATAAAGACTGCCCCCACTCGGATTCATTGACTGTGAAAACCTTAGTAAATAACCATCTGGATCTTGAACTAAAATCTCCTTTTTTACAAACACCTCATTATCGCTTTCATAATGGTTTTCCATCATTTCTCTAAATAATTTTATTCCACGCCTTTTTAAAGCAGCCGCCAATTTTTCAACATCATCAATATCAATTTGAAAATTAATCCCTCTGCCTAATGGATATATTAATTCTCCCGTATCCCAGCTTCCATTTATTTCTTCTAGCATAATTTGCGATTCTCCCAAAGAAAGAAAGGCAAATTTATCATCAAAACGTTCATATTCTAAATGAAATCCCAAAATTTCAAGGTAAAATTTTTTCGATTCACTTATATTCGATACTGATAGTTCAGGTACTAGTGCATTAAACTTCATATTCAGTTAAAGCCTCCTTGTCAGTCCCCTCTTTAATGTTCAGATACATCAATCTTTCAATAAATCAGGTTCGAATTGAAGTGAACAATAGGACGGCTTTCCATGATTCTTTGTTCGATTTTCTGAACGGTTTTATATAATTGATTATCCGTATTCTTCAAATCGTACTTTTTATGAAAAAAATTATATAACGTTAGATCCCTTAATTTTAAAAATAGCGGGATCGTATCGTAATCTACAGGTGCGAGTATATTTTCCGTCTCATAACCTTTTATAAAATCCCCCATGAATTTGGCAGCATATCCATCGAGTTCTTTTACACCTTCACGTTCTAAACTCCACATAAGATAATACAGAGGTATGGCCAAGTCGCTCGCTAACCAGTGATAGGAACAGTCATCAAAGTCAAAAACATGAATCTTGCCTTCATGGAAATGGAAATTGCCGTTATGTATATCAGAATGAATCAATCCAAAATTATCTTGATGAATTGGAAGTGCATTTAATTGATTCATGATTAATTCTTGCTGGTGCATCACTTGCTCTGGAACATCAGATTGATAGTGCTCCGCATTCAATAATTCTTCTTCATGCCAATCGAGCCTTTTATATTCTGTTTCAGGCTTGTAACTTTTTGTTTTTTTATGCAGGTGGCCTATTGTTCTTCCCCATTCAAAAAATAAATGTCCGTCGAAATTTTCATCGGTGACTTTCACCCTTACACCAGGGGCTTTTTCAAATAGGCAACAATAAAAATCTGTACCATCCAGACCCTTTACAATTTCAACTAAGTTATTTTCTGTAGAAGGGATAACTTTCGGTATTTCACTTCCATTATTCTGTAAGTACTCTATCCACTTTAACTCAGCAAGCACTTGGCCTTTTGAACGATGTGATTGGTGTGTCATTCTTAAGATGTATGGTGTTCCATCCCTGTGAACCTCAAATACGTAGTTCTCTGCATCGCCAAGTTTTACTGAACTCTCTGTACTCACTAGAAAAAAATGCCCGGCCAATTCCACCAATGCATTAGAAAAAATCCGCTCTACCGATGCTTCCATTATCTTCACTCCCATTAATGATGATTTTACTTAGTTAATAAAAAAAAGAATTATAATATACTTTATACGATATCAAGACGCCTTTTCCCTTTATTTGTATATCATTCTTCTTCTAAATTCTTATGGCAACATGGCGAAAGATATGTTTATAGTGTTGAAGCGATTACAGATTATCGGCTTTTATCACTCTATCTTTGTTGAACAAAACAAGTGTAATGGAACATTGCATGATCCCGTAAAAACTTCACTTTTATTCATCATTGGAATTTCAATTTTTTTTGCATCACGATGCAATAATATCTCATCCGTAAGGTCCAATAGTGATAAAATCAAACAAACAGAGCTATGAAACCTCATATATAAAATATGAAATTGGCTACTAACAGGCATCGTGAAAAAAGTCATTAGAATAAAGGGGAAAGATATGAATGGCAGAATTAATCGATTGGAAAAATAGTGCTCGCGGGCATAAATTTATAGCTTCTTTTAGCGGTGGAAAGGATAGTGTCTTAGCCCTATATAAAGCAGTGAAGGTTGGAGAAGCTGTTGGGCTGATCGTCATGATGGAGGAAGAAGGGAAACGTTCCAGATCCCATGGAATGCCTCCGGAACTCATTCGTGCCCAAGCTAAATCAATAGGTTTGCCCGTTTATACTGCAGCTGCAAGTTGGACAGATTATGAAAAAGTATTTATGCGCCTTTTAGAAAAAGCTAAAAATCAAGGGGCAGAAGTGTTAGTAACTGGAGACTTGGATATGCCTGCTCATGGCTGTTGGCACGAAAAGGTTACGAAGAATGCTGGATTAAAGCTTGGGATGCCTTTATGGGAAATGAACCATCGTGAAGCTGTTGAAGAGTTCATAAATCTAGGATTTGTAACGATCATCGTAACTGTTAATTTATCACTTGGAATGCGAGAGGACGATTTAGGGCGAACGTTAACCCATGAATACGTGAAGGAGCTTGAAGCTCGTGGTATTGACCCTTGCGGAGAAGGTGGAGAGTTCCATACCACGGTAATAGATGGGCCCATTTTTAAACATCCTATTCCAGTTCGTAAAGGTGAGATCATCAAGGACGGAGAATATGCTTTTTTACCTTTGGAGCTAGATCAGAAAATAACATAAAAAAAGACAGTTTTCACCCAGGATTTCGTGGCCTTTCCTCTGAATTATCAGATATAAAACTACTGCGGTTGTGAGGATACCCCTCACAATCTTTTTCTGTTAATTTGCTATTTAGCGGAAAGGCTAATATGAATTTTCTCCATATCGAGCTAGGATTCTTGGCATGACTTAAAAATTCTTTTCACTTCTTGCTCCTTCCTGCTTCAAAAAAAACGCCCTATGGGGCGTTAAAATCAAGATTCCTTTTCTTCTTCATTTGCTATTTTATTGAATTTCAAGATGGATTCTTGGATTACTGGATTATTGAATTCTTCTTGGATGGCTGATTGTACAAATGAATCTTCAACATTCGTTTCGTCCCAAGCATTAACCATGTAATCTGGATCATTGTTCGAATGCTCTCTGTTATATTCTGAACCTTGCCGACGATTTGATTTACCGTCTTGTTTCTCATTATTCGACATCTATTTTCACCTCTATTAGAGTTCGTAATATTTAAAAGCCCAAATCTGCTAAAAACCTTCCACCATTCTAAAGATCCTGGTCCTTCATTGAAATGGGTGATCCAGTAGAGGTATGTTGATTTACCCAGTCCAGCGACACTTTTGAAACGGCGGGCCACTCAGGTATTTGGGTTTTATGTTGTTCCACCCAGCTCATGCAATATTGCGGGTCTATATTGCTTTCTTCGGATTTTGCCAAGAATGACTGAATTGTAGTTTCCGTACAGTTTTCCCATGATCCACATGTATCCTGCCAAATATTTTCCATTTTATTTTGAATATTTTCGTTAGACATACGGGTTCCTCCTTTAGATAAATGGTTCTTTTATATATCTTAATTAAGTATGTCCAAGGCTAAATAAATCATTACAAAAATTTAAAATAAGGCTTTTCAGCGAAAGAATGAATTAAGACCCGCCAGCTCCCTTCTTCAATCCCTTAAACAGCCAATTGTATTGAAACAAACCAAAAAATGATTCACATTATAAAAACAAACTAGTTTCCAACACCTTCGAATCCTCACTTTTCATCCTGCCGTAATTTTCCTTAATTATGTTCCATATATAAAAAGGCTCTGCAGCAACCCGAGATTCAAACTTGAATATAAATGATTGAGACGTGAATTTCGGCAATTTACTCGTGAATTTCATGCGTTTACTCGTGAGTTTCGGCAATTTACTCGTGAATTTCATGCGTTTACTCGTGAGTTTCACGCTTTTACTCGTGAGTTTCAGCAATTTACTCGTGAGTTTCATGCGTTTACTCGTGAATTTCACCGATTTACTCGTGAATTTCACCGATTTACTCGTGAATTTATGTTAAATGAATCAATGTAAAAAAAGCTGATTACTCAGCTCTTTTCCATCGCTATTTCCACTCACGGCGTTTTTATAAATGAGGAGCACCTAATTTCTCTTCATAGAAGCGGTGGGCAACATCGATCAATCCGTACAGAGGACATGCAACTTTGATGGATTATACAGCGACAAAAGGGGTAATCGTCGGATTCACACGCAGTCTTGCACAGAATGTGGCTAAAAAAGGGATCCGTGTCAATATGGTGGCACCAGGCCCGATTTGGACTCCGCTAATCCCGGCGACGTTCGACGAACAATCCGTTGCCGAGTTCGGCACAGAGGCACCGCTTGGTCGCCCTGGACAGCCGGCAGATCATGCAGGCGCCTATGTACTGCTGGCATCTGATGAAGGTGCTTATATAACAGGACAGTGCATTCACATCAATGGCGGGATCACGATGTCCTCATAAACACGAAACGACCGAAAAGCATGGTGCTTTTCGGTCCTTTACCGTGTAAAATTTAATTTCCTATTCCTGGCGAATTCATCAATACAATTCTCCAGCCATCCGGATCTTCAATGGTAACACCTGATTTTTCCCAATATGGATTTTCCGGAGAAACCGGTTCATACCCCATACCTTTCAATCTATTCGTGATTTCCTCAATGGTTTTACGTTCAGGAATATAAAAGACGAGCAGATTATCTTGTGATGGGGCCGGACAAGGACTGCCATCTTTATGCTGAGTGAACTCTAAATGATAGCTGGAATCAGGCAGCCCAATCATGATGCCGTCATATCCCTCGTGCCCTTCAAAAGAACCGATTTTTTTCAAACCTAATCCTTCACAATAGAAGTCTACTACCTTCTTGAGTTGATCAGTAGGACGTGCAACGCGGATTTGCGCTACTCTCATTTCTTTTGGCCATTTACTTTCCATTGTCCCATCCCTCTCTGTATCGAATTACGGCGGAACCCCTTATTTGTTAATCGAATTTTCTTCTTTGCAATGGCAGCACCTAAACAACTGAAAAGACAGCCAGCAGCCAAGTAAATGGATGGATCTGATTCACCAATCATCACTGAAGCCACACCTCCAATTGCTGGAAATAGGGCAAAATTTGTACATAAAGTTAGTCATAATAAAAGGCTCTTTTCGTAAAGATTGTTGTTTTTAAAACGAAACTATTTAAGGTTGATTGGAGCGGAAGTGCGAGACTCCTGCGGGAGCAGCGGGACAGGTGAGACCCCACAGGCGTTTACGCCGAGGAGGCTCACCGCCCGCCCCTCGGAAAGCGAGCATCTGGAGGGGAAATCAACCACAACTCACTACCTGGTAAATAGCAACAAAGTATGTGAAATTAATAATGAATATTTATAAGTAACAAAATTAAAGAATTAACAAGCATATAAATGTAATAATAAAGAAATATTACCAAGTATAAGGTAATTGTCAATATAAACTGTCCAAAAAAAAAACATACCCGGCGTATCAATAAACAAGACCAATAATGGTTGACTAAGAAAAAAAGCCCTCCAGTTTATTTGGAGAGCATTGACTCAATTCTGGATTGCACTTATGATTTAGCCTTTATAGCTAACTTGTCCAGCTTCAGCCAATTCCTTCAGACCCATAACCATAAATTCAAGCCATGTTCCGATCGAGCAAAGCACGTAAAGGGAATGCCTTTTGTTTAAGGAGTATTGAATGCTTTTTTAGAAATGGTTTTATTTGCCCAAATGTTAAAAGGATGAGGATTCACATTGAAAAAGGGTGAGGTCCGAAGACCATCACCTCAACATTTGACGGGGAACAACAAAACATATATGCTCCTTTATTTTAATCTTATGCCTGAATGCTTGACTGTTCGGTTTGAACTTTATTCCATCCCTCCTGACGGAACTCTTTTTCCCACTTCGAAACCACAATACAAGCGAGAACATGTCCAGGCGTATTACAAGCGGTACGTGCCATATCCAGCACACGGTCAATGCCTGCTATAATTGCGACGCCTTCTGCAGGAAGCCCTACCGCTGAGGCGGTGGCTAAAAGGACAACCAGCGAACCGGATGGAACAGCAGCAATTCCTTTTGAGGTTGCAACAAGTACCCCCATTACAATCAATTGTTGGCCAAAATCCATCGGGATGCCATATGCTTGTGCTAAGAAAATAGAGCAAACAGAAAGGTACAATGTCGAACCATCACAATTCAGTGATAGCCCAGAAGGAATAACGAACGAAACAACACGTTTCGAACAACCGTATGCTTCCATTCGATCCATTAACTGAGGCAGAATGGTTTCCGTACTTGTCGTGGAAAATGCGATGAGGAACAAATCCCATACCATTCGAAACACTTTAAAGTAAGAAATTTTCAAGAACCAAGCAATTATTGGAAACAGTCCGAAAATAACAATAGCAAGCCCTAGATACACAACCCCTATCAACTTTGCCATAGGGATTAAAAGAGCGATACCATACTGTCCAACAGAGGCTGCCATGAGCGAGAGTACACCAATCGGTGCTGTTACCATGACCATTTGTGTCAGTTTAAACATGATATTTGCAACTGATTCCATAAACTTCATTGCCGGCTCTGACTTTTTGCCAATTGCTCCAGCAGCTACACCAAATAGAATAGCGAAGAATATAACAGCTAATAAATCACTTTTTGCCATCGCATCAACAATGTTGCTTGGAATGATGTTAACAAGCATCGTTTTAAAATCGACAACTTTGGTAACGCTTTCATTTAATTGTGTGATATCTTTCTGGGCAAGATGGGACAAATTAAGCCCAGCACCAGGCTTTAAGATGTTAACAAGTAAAAGACCAATACCTAGAATCAGGGTGGTAATAAATTCGAACCAAATAATTGTTTTAAGTCCTAATGAACCCATTTTTTTCATGTTTCCGTCGCCTGATGAACCAATGACAATAGTAGTGAAAACAATAGGCACAACAATCATTTTAATGAGATGAATAAAAGCGTCCCCAATCGGTCTTAAGGATTGGCCAAGTTCAGGAAAAAAATGTCCGATAAGTGCCCCAATAAACAATGCAATTAACACTTGAAAAGCAAAAAACTTTTTCATAGGTTGCCCTCCCTGAACGAAAGATTAATAGCAATCACACAATATTTCAATAAATAGAATAAACTTTCTCTTTTGACTATTGAATGAGAAAGAAGAAATAGCTTTTAATTGTTCCAGCTTATTCCATACAAAACCTCCCTTATAAAAACATTTGTAAATATAGAAAATACTGTATCATTTTTTCAAAAAATAGTAAATTATTGAATTACTATAAAGTTATAAGAATAAATTATTAATCCCGTTACGAATAAAAATTGCACATCCAACATATGTGCAGCTTTGAAAAAAGATCAATCAAAACATGCGATTATACCAACACTTTATAACGGTGTTACTGCTTTTTTATTTATATTGAAAATAGTATTCTTTAATAATTATAGTATGGTTAAACTACGTATTCCGTCGTTCGTAGAATATATTTACATGCTTCTGTAGCTTTAAAATAACGAACAAAAAGAAAGAGCATGTTTTGAAAAAAGATCAATCAAAACACGCTCTTATTTAATGTGATCGATTCACTTCTTTTATTGAACCTTATTCCACTAAAGCCCATGATAGTTTAAGTGATTTCATTCACAATATTTCAGTAAAAAAATTGAAATTCCTTTAGTTCACAATCAATACTACAATCCCTATTATAATACACAGAATTCCACTCAAAAATTGTCCTACTCCTGAAGCTTCTCCCATTAACAGTAGATTGAATATGTTTTTGTTTTTTCGATTTTTTCCAAATAAGCCATCATCTGTTCTCATACGATAAATACCCCAAACTACTAAAACTATCCCAAAAATAAATAATATAAAAAGCATCTACATTCCTCCGTTGTTTGTTTAATATGTGCATCTTTGTGAAATGTACTATTTGTCATCCTCATCGAAAATAAAAGTTTCTTCGATTGATAAATCAAAAACTGAAGCTATTTTATACGCAAGTAGTACAGATGGATTATACTTTTGTTTTTCTAATGAGATGATCGTCCTAGAAGATACACTTACTTTATCAGCTAATTCTTGTTGCGTTATTCCATATTCTATTCGCAATTCTTTTACTCTATTTTTCATAAAGCCTCCTAATTAAAGGACAAGATTGTAATACTTTCTAGACCCAATTTCACCAATTATTAAAGATACTAAGAAAACAAATAATGCAGTATTTGTTGGGATTGCCACAAAATTAGTTAAAAACATAAGAATTAAAATTTCGCATATCACAATATGCAAAGAAAAGCGGGCAACTTTTCCATCAATTAAAGCATCTCTTTCGTCATATTCCTTTGATAATTCCTTTTCTAGTGATTTATTCTTTCGGGATGTAATGTAAGAAATTGTTGAGTACAACAAAAGTATTCCACCTAGGAATACAAAGATATAGCCAAAATTAAAGCTTACTGATGTATCGAGAATCATTCTAATGATTCCAAATATAATTATCAAGGTTGAAACTAAAAAACGCTGTATGAATAGATTTTTCAAACTACCTCTCCTAATCAACTTATTCTCCTCGGGTAAAGTTAACTTCATGTGAAGTTTATTTCACGTGAAGTTAACTTCATAATATACTTTTATAAAACAAACGTCAATCGATAAATAATGCAAAGTATCGCACCATTTTTTATAAACGCCGGCATAAAGAATAAACTTCCTTATAGGCAGCTCCGATCTTCAGCTAACGCATCTGTTTGTTTAAGTGCATTTCTTCACCAATCTATTCAGTGACATTAACCTAAATATCCATAAAAAAATCACCTCACCTTTAAGGACTAGAAGTTAGGTGAGATGAATTCAATCAAACTTTACATAATCCCCTTCTTTGATTTGATTCTTTTCAAACCATCCAAGATTCACTTCAATTGCATAATGATAAGAAAGTCCCGGATCATAGGTAGGGCATTTATCCTCTTTACAAGGTTCCATATCAAGTATTTTCAATATTTCACCATCTGAATCAAGAAAAGCAATAGATAAAGGAATTAATGTGTTTTTCATCCAAAATCCACTATATATTTTTTCTGAAAACACAAATAACATCCCCTCATTTTCAGGTAATTTCCCAACAAACATTAAGCCCTTTTCTCTTTTTCTTTGAGTATCTGCAACTTGAACGATTAATCTAGTTTCCCTGTTTCCACTGAGTATTTTTATTCTATTTTTCATGTTCACTCACCTTTGAGTATTATTATTAGCAGGAAAGAAACTTGATGTCTTTTTAAAAGAAGTTCATGAGATTGATATTTCCTTTATTCGAAAAAACGTCTTTTTCCCCTAAGAATAAAAAGGAAGAAAGTTGGAGATAAAACGAGAACTAGAAGAAA
This sequence comes from Peribacillus sp. P4_B1, assembly GCF_056402395.1. Taxonomy (NCBI): domain Bacteria; kingdom Bacillati; phylum Bacillota; class Bacilli; order Caryophanales; family Bacillaceae; genus Peribacillus; species Peribacillus sp. P4_B1. Next base: position 9,640 of record NZ_JBFUHM010000044.1, on the reverse strand, counting down.
AAATAACTAGGCAAGATTCTGGATCAAAAAATCCAGTTAAAGAGTGCGTAAACTCCGATTAATGCAAAAATAATTGTTAATATTATTATTGAGAAGCAACCAAAAATAACTAACTTATCTTTGAATGGATCTTCAGGTTCTTCCAGCAAATTTTCTTTAACTTTATTTTGTATAGGAGAAATTACCTGATCTAATTGCAGTCTTTTTAAAACTTCACTATCACCTTTAAATTTTATAGCTCTTCCTATTCTGATAGGATCATTCCCCATAGATTTTTCAAATTGAATACACGCTTTTACCATTTCTGGTGACTTATTCTTTTCTAAATACCAGTATCGACCAGCCATTGAAGGGTATTTTAATGCAAAATATATGTCCCCCAACTTTCTACGGAGGTCTAATTCATTAGGAAAGGTTGAAATTAACCCGTGTAGTCTATCCCGTGCTTTCCCTAAATCATTTTTTTCAATGTCCTCTTCTATCTTCTTTATAGTTTTAACAGGTATCTTATCTATTAAAAACACCTCATTCACCTTTGTACTTTACGGTCTTTATTTCTCGACAGTTCAAAATATTTCCTTTTTTCAACTAAACTGCCCATTTAGTTTCATAAGAAAACAACCTGGCTTATTGAAGTTAGCAACCTTTAGCACAACAAAAACTCCCCATTAAGTCCACTCTTTTCCATGTTCACAAATGAATTTAATATCGTTTTGGTAATGTTCAAGATGCCCTTCATCTATCATCTTTTGAAAAGTAATGTCACCTTCACTGGCTTTTCTTGTAATTGTTTTACATACCCCCTCTAATCGTAGCAATCCTATTTCCAAATACTCTTCTTCTATTCAATACGATCTAACTCTTTGTTTTATACGGTACCCCTTTTTAATTAACCAATCGTCTTCAGAACATTTTTTAATTGTACGATATTGTTCTGTTCGCCTTCGTTCATCTTAAAAACGAAAACGGTATTTATGACATTGTTAAAGCTTAAATTGTAGTAGTGAATGTTTGTATAGTTATATAAGTCTATAAGCTTAGTATTCAATACTGCAATGGTATTGCTGATTTGCAAAAAATCTTGGATACTGCTGATTGATTTTATTTCCTTTAATTTATATGGTATTTGATTATTCTTAAGCCATTCGGTCACAGCTCTTGTATACATACAACCTATACTCAATACGAGCAATGTAATAGGTGTTTTCCAATCAAAATTGATGATATGGTCCTTACTTGAAATGATTTCGAATGTTTCAGTTGCAACGATGTCATAAATTAAGTCTGGATATTTCTTAATAGGTTCACTAATGAGTGCACAATCCAATTCGGAATTGTGCACTTTTTGGTTTATGGCATTACTGGAATCTACAGCGAAATCCACATCCATTTGAATGTCGTTCATATTCAAAGTGTTCGCGATGTGGGCACCATAGATTTTCAAGGTTGTATGTGATGCGCCAAAATCCACCTTAGAGCTAGTTTGGAAGGCACCAATGCTTTGTAAAAATTCTTCGTACTCTTTGGCAATAAGTTGAAGATAGTTTTTATACTGTAATCCTACACTAGTGATTTTCAATCCTTGAGGCGTGCGATTAAAAACAAGTTTGCCAATTTCCGACTCTATTTTTTTCACTTTAGCCGTAAGGGCGGATTGAGTATAGTTCGTGATTTCTGCAGACTTACTTAAATTTTGACGGTTTAATATTTCAATTTTCAATGCTATTTCTTTGATGTTCATATAGTTTGCACACCCTATAAAAAAAATTTATGAACCCTATCATTTTCCTCCATTTTACGCTTCTGGGCGGGCAGAGTAAACTCTAGTTAGCTTAATAAGTAAGGGAGACTAGATAATGTTAGAAGCTAATAATAAGAATATATCCCACCGAATTCTTATTGAACGATACATCAAACATAGGGGGAGCATTAATGCATACATATTATAAATGGTTAATCGTATTGGTGGCCACGTTATCCCAAACTGCAGCAACTTTTGTGACATATGGCATGGGACCCATCGCTGCATTTTATCAAATTGAATGGAATTTAACACCGCTTCAAACAGGCTTCATTGTTTCAGCGGTCAATATTGGGCCGATGTTTTCAATGCTGGCGTTCGGTTACTTGATGGATAAAAAAGGGGAAAAACACATTATCGGGTGGGGGACCATTTTATTGGGGCTCTCAGCTTTAACGCTGGTTTTTGTTAATGATTATATTGTATTGCTGCTTTTATTATTGTTGGTCGGTATATGGTACGGAAGTGCTCAAACCGGTGGAAGCACGGCCATCGTAAAATGGTTTCCAAACGAACATAGAGGGCTGGCTCTAGGGATAAGACAGACGGGAATACCGCTTGGAGGATCTTTAGCCTCTGCCGTTTTATCCTATACATATTATCATTTCAATTTGTCATCAGTTCATTTAGTACAAGGGATCGTAGCAATAATGGGAGGGCTGCTCTTCCTATTATTATATAACGAACCAGAAAGAACGAGTGAAACGGGATCAACCTCGGTCGGGTTCAAGGAGAAAATGAGTGTCATCAAAAATAATAAGGAGTTATATCCGATGTATATAGTAGGTGTTGTGATGATGTCATTACAGATGATTATCATTGCGCATTTTATGAGTTATTTGCACAATGAAGGGGGCTATCCATTAACAGAGGCAGGAAAATATTTAAGCGTCATTTTAATAGGTGGTATGGTTGGACGGGTAGTCATCGCCTGGGCGAGTGATCAATTCTTTGAAGGTCAAAGGGAAAGATTATTGCTTATTGTGATGGCTGTTACCGTAATTCTTACAGTGATGCTGCCGCTCATCATGACTGTTGAAATGGAAATCTTGATGCTATTATTTTGTTTTCTTTTGGGCTTTGTAGCCATTGGTTGGTATTCCATTTTTATTGCTTGTATCACAGAGCAATCGGATTCCCGTTTTATAGGTTTAACGGTGAGTTCAGCATTGACATTAAATCAATTATTCATTGTCATAGCACCCTCTTTATTCGGATTAGTCGTTAATCTATTGAACAGTTATCAACAAGCCCTATATTTGGCCGGAATATCTGTAGCTTTGGGAGCGATTAATTTATATAGAGCAAAAATAAAAAAAAGAATGGATCATGGGATCACCACGAAGTTTGATCAAATTAATACAAACAACCTTGATAAATGAATAAATTGAAAGGGCATGTTTTGAAAAAAGATTAATCAACACATGCCCTTATTCTCTTCAATTGGATTATTCTTTTTTAAAAAATCGATCATTTTTTTGTGTTCCTTAATCAGCTAACGCACTCGTTAGCTGAAGTACAATAATTCACAATCTTACTTTTTTAGATAAAAACTATTACTAAAAGTTTTATATTGTATAAATATTTTAAATATGAAAAAAAGCTTACTCAAAGAGTAAGCTTAACCTCTATAAACACTATCACATGTTGCAGGTTTTGGTTCATAAAAACAATGTTCTTTAAATTGACCAGTTTGAGGTTGATCATACCATGTTGGAGGGCATGGAGCATGTGGATTAAAATACCAAAGAGCATATCTAGCCGGATGCTGTCTCCAGTACTTCAAATTCTGTTCTGCTAATCTTCTTTCAATACCTCTCGCTCTTTGATAAAATACATTCCCTTTTTGAACAGCTTCAAAAGAATAATTTCCTCCTTGTACATGATAAATGACTTGTGGAATTGTTCTTAAACCTTTAAAGTCTAAACAATTAGCTACAAGACGATTTACAATTACATTTCCAACATATAACATTCCTTGTTGTCCTTCTCCTTCGGCTTCTGCTCTCATCATCCTTGCCATTAAGTCAACGTCTGAACTTCGGTAGCTTGCTCTTGCCATTTTTTCCACCCCAAAAACATTATATGAAAAATAGCCTACAGCCATGTCTTTTATTTATGTAATATAAAGTGCTTAGTTATAATAACTTACAGCTTTTAAGTAAAATGAAAACTATTGCATTCTTTTTTCCCTTTATGCAACTAAACTGCCCCGTTAGTTCCATAAGAAGACAGCTCCGATCTTAAGCTAATGCACCCAGTTAGCTTAATTAAGTTTTCTTTCATAAACATGAAAATAGTAGTTATAAGGGGTTTTTTCATCCATTATCCCTTTTTCAACAGATACTTCGTTCCATTCATCGAAGTTAACTTTTGGAAAAAATATATCTCCTTCAAATTCATGATGAATTTTTGTAATATACATCTTCTCAACATAAGGCAAGAACATATTATAAATCTGTTCTCCCCCGAAAATAAAAATCTCTTCTTCATTTTTACATAACTCAAATACATTTTCGATTGAATGGACAATTTCACAACCGTTAAAGCTAAAATCCTTATCTCTCGTTAAAATAATATTTCTTCTGTCAGGTAAAGCCCTTCCGATTGACTCAAGGTTTTTTCTACCTAATATAATTGGATGTCCCTTTGTAGTATTTTTAACATACTCCCTATCCTTTGGAATTCTCCATGGCATATCATTCTCTTTGCCCAATTACTCTATTCTTGTCCATCGCAACAATTAAAGAAACGTTCATTTATGACACAGCCTTTTTTTCACTATTTTACCATGTAATCTTGTATTTCTATTGAGATTCGTTGTTCAACTATCCTGCCACTTTAGTTGCATAAGAATGATAGCATAGATGAAGGAAGGGGAATTTGAGCATTAAATTTCAAAATATTACCTTATTTAATTATAATAATTAATAAAGTTTTTTTGTAAATAAGGGGGAAAGATTTTTGGTTAATTATATTTGTGAAACATGTGGAGTCCAATATGAAGGTTCTAAAGAAGTACCCAATCAATGTTTGATTTGCGGGGAAGAAAGACAATATATTAGCCCTAAAGGGCAAACATGGACAACATTAGAACTGATGAAAAAAGATGGAATATTTAAAAATTCTATTAATCTTGACGAAGAGGGGTTATATAGCATAAATACTAGTCCGAATTTTGGAATCGGACAAACTGCTTATCTAATACAAGATAAGAATTTTAATTTATTATGGGACTGTATTACATATATTGATCAAGATACGATTACCCATATTGAAGATTTAGGTGGAATCGATGCTATAGCGTTATCTCACCCTCATTATTTCTCTAGTCAAGTGGAATGGGCCGAAGCTTTTGACACTCCCATTTATATTCATGAAGATGAAAGAGACTGGGTAACGAGGCCAAGCGAAAAAATCATTTTCTGGTCTGGAGAATCGCTTGAATTACAGGAAGGTGTCATACTTCAGCGAATTGGCGGACATTTTAAAGGCGGCACCGTTTTAGAATGGAGAAATGGAAACAGCCAGAACGGAATTTTACTGACTGGGGATATCATTCGGATCGTTGCTGATCGTCAATGGGTAAGTTTTATGTACAGTTATCCAAACTTCATCCCAATGCCAAGTGTAACAGTCGAAAGAATCGCAAATCGGGTTAATGAATTTAACTTTGGCCGTTTATATGACGCATTTCATCGAGTAATTAAAGAAGAAGCCCATAACCAAGTTCAAAAATCTGCAACTAGGTATGTTAAAGCACTAAATGGAACATTGTTTACTACATAAATACAAGTACGATAATTAATAATAAATCAAGGATAGTTTTCAATTTCGTCTACAGAAATGATTTAACTTTTTTACAAACAGAAATGCTAATATCCGAAATCATAAAACGTTTTTCTCAAACTTTTTTCAAACCGGTTCGTATTTATTTGTTTCTAAGTAAGGCTTTTCACGATATTTTTAATCAAACTTTATTCCAAACCAACAAAAGCCACCAAATTGGTGGCTTTCTTATGCTACTAACGCACCCGTTAGTTTAAGTACAATCCTTCACAAACACCTATCATCCATAAGATTTAACTAACTTTATATCTTTTATTTGTTCAATATGTCTTTGCTCGTGTATGTACAGTAATTCAATCCATTGTTCTAAAGATAATTCACCAAATGCAGGATGTTTCGCTGCTTTTTTAGATAGGATAGACTTATCATCGATTGAACGAAGAACATTTAATAAATTTTCTCTTGATTTCGTTAGTAAATTTAACATATTTTCAACATCAAAAGGCTCTTCAGTTGGTTTAGCAATTTCAGGTGATTTAAATTTTTTGGTTCTATCAGAAACCAAATGTATAGGTTTATGGGCGACACTCTCATAGTCTTTATCCTTTAACCTATTTTCTATAGACTTAGAAAACAAACTTTCTGACAAATATAAATGATGGCAAATTTGGGAGATACTCCACTTATCCAGAGCAGGTTTGGCATTTAATTGTTGATAATTCAATGCTTTAACTTCCTCGACTAACTGATTGGTTGATTCTAACAATAAATCAAAAAGATTCATTTTATTTCTCCTTTAAATTCGTAGCATTGTTTAATATAAAAGTCATCCTACCTTAATTTTAACACTTGCTATTAGTAGTTGGTACTAAAAATTGATTGTTCTTTCACTAAACTGCCCCGATAGTTGCATAAAAAAACTGCCTTAAAGACAGCTCCGATCTTCAGCTAAGGCACCCGATAGTTTAAGTACATTTCTTCACAATCTTATTTCACTATGTTGATAAATAATCAGTAAAAGCAACTTTCACAAAAATGGAAAGTTGCTTTTTTTTTAGGGTATTGGTTATGATAACAGAATAATAACAGGAGGGCTGTGGACATGCTGAAAAAAAAGATGAAAATCGAGGTTATTCAAAAAGTATTAGACAATTGGAGTGGGTTCTTTTTACCTTACCAAATGGCCCTACATGAATTAGAAAGTGATTTCAAGGTTATTGACTTAGAATGGAAAACACAACATGGCTATTCTCCTATTGAACATATGAAAACACGTATGAAAAAATTAAGTTCTTTGGTGGAGAAAATACAAAAAAAAGAAATTCCTTTAACACAAGAAGCGGTGAGGAATGAAATAAGAGATATTTTGGGAGTTAGAATTGTCACAAGTTTTATTGATGACGTATATATGTTGAAGGAGCATATCGAGCAACGTGAAGACATTCGAATGATACGCGTAAAGGATTATATTCAGGACCCGAAAATGAGCGGATATAAAAGTTTGCACCTGATTGTAGAAACCCAAGTCATCTTATCCAACGAAATAATATGGGTTCCTGCAGAAATACAAATTCGTACTTCCGCTATGGATTTTTGGGCATCCACCGAGCATAAACTAAACTATAAATATCAAGGCGAGACTATACCAGAGGATGCTCAAAAGCAGCTAATTGAGCTTGCCAAAGCTTCTTCCTTAATGGATAAAGAAATGTCAAGATTAAGAACAAAATTACTGGCCAATTAAGCAAACAATCATGACGCCTTTCTCATTTCAACCTTAAGTCAATCTGACAAATAAAAACACTTAGTCTTAGAATCTAAGGGTTTCATCCTTGTTCCGTCCAAAACGATCCAGTGAATGAATGTAAAGAACATCCCCTTTCCGGATCATTCGTTTTAACAATTGATATTGTTCTCGTTCAAAATTTTCCCCACTTTGTTTATCCATACTTTTAACGGACGTTAAAAGTAGGTGATTTTATAAAACGCTCATACATTTTAATTTACCTTTCTCATATGTCACAGTTTTTGTTTAAAAAGAGGGAGCAAGACAAAAAATGTATGATTATATAAAGAATCATACTTTTAAAAGGCCACCAATTGGCGGCCTTCTTTGGCGCTAACGCACCCGTTAGTTTAAGTGTTATACTTCACAAATTATTAAAAAGTATTTAATTCTAGAAATTCATCAGTTTCCATAAAACCAAACTTCTTATACACTGGTCTACCCATTTTTGAAGCCCCAAGCCATATTTTTGAAATACCTGAAATCTTAACTTCATCAACTAATTTAGTTAACAGCTTTGTTGCGATTCCTTGCCCACGATAATTTTCATTAGTATACATATTTGTGATATAAGCCTTTTTTCCAGTCTTATTGGTGTAACAAGGTGGAAATTCATAAAACATTACTGCACCACAAGCTATAATTTCTTCATTATCCTCCACTAGCCATTGAATTAAAGTACCATCACTTAGTTTACTTTTAAAGAAAACATATAGTTCTCTATCAATATCTATATTAGGTTCTATCCCCTCATCAACTAATTGCTTTTTTCTTAACTCGACCAATTTATCAATATCATCGATAGTTGCTTTACGATATTTCAACTTCTCACAACTCCTTTATAAAATTACAACTGACCAGCCCCATAGCATAATTAATTCTCATCATTTTACCATTGATTCTTATTAAACTAAACAAAAAAAGGTAAAAGTTCCCTCCCCTTATTGATTTTACCATAAAAAACCATTTCCCTTATAGAACTAACCTGCCCCGTTAGTGACATAAGGATTTTTAAACAACATTATTATTTTTTAATGACTTTATTGTAAATTAAACAACTTTATTATCTCTGTACAGTAGCGTCAGGAAAATGCGGATTTACAACGTTAAGGAAGTTTCAATATTAAAAAACCTAATTTCTCAGCATTACAATGAGAAATTAGGTTTTTTCATTAATAGAAAAAGACTTATAAGTATTTATCACTAATCACTTTCATATGGTGTAACTCGTGCCCGACAATGCCATATGCAAAGGTACCTAACGAAACTGGGCTGTTCATTACAGTTCCATTACGATCCCACGCTGCATCATCAATGGTTGAAATAAGACTTAACGTGTTGGAGCGTACCGTGTCTAAACCAGCTAGTAACTGCTCCCAGGATAATTTGTTGAAGTTTGCCGCAGAAACGTATTGATCCTGATCCATTGCTGGGAGTGGTTCACTTTCATTTCGTGCAATGGCAAGCATTCGATACGACATCACACGTTCCACGTCGGCCATATGCCCAATCACTTCTTTTAAAGTCCATTTCCCTGGTGCGTACGCCTTCCCTGCTGTCTCCTCTGATATGCTGCTCAAGAGGGTAATGGTCTTAGTTCGTTGCTTACTAAGTATTTCTTCAATATCTCCATCTGGCACAAGACTAACATACCTATCATACTCTGGATTTTCAATAGATAATGGTCGTGGACGCACAAAAATCCTCCTCATCGGAATAGTTAATTATGGTTCTAGGCTAATATTCGACTGTCAAAAAGATATTTCCTTTATTTGATATTTAATTTCATTACCGCAAAATATTTGCAAATTAAACAACTTTATTATCTCTGCACAACTGATTTATACAGTTAACATAATATGAATAATAATGGATTAGTTCACTTTTTATACCGATTGTGCTCATTACTCGGTTCGCTGCCTTTTCACTCTTCACAAAGATAAGGGCATCATCAGCGTACCTCACGAACCTTAGTCCTCTTTTCTCCAGTTCCTTATCAAGTTCGTTTAAAATTATTCAGCCCTTCATGAAATTATTTCATTACTATGGCTTCTGCTGACTTCTTGCGACTAACCTTTTTCGACTGTACTTCTGTACATCCGCAAGACCTCCCAGGGTAAGACACCTATCTTTCCTCTTTTGCTCGCCTGATTTACTCTATAAAGTTACGCACATCTTTTGGACTTTAACTTGTCTTGGAGTTTAATCCCTTTATAGATCCTTAGTATCAGATTCCTGTTCGTCGAGCCAAGATTTTATTCCAC
>NZ_JBFUHM010000043.1:0-37503 GCF_056402395.1 Peribacillus sp. P4_B1 | reverse complement strand
TTATTGCCTTTTATATCTATATTTGTACTTTTATTTGTTTTTAAACAAACATCACTCCGGTCTGGACTCTTATCTTACATTGTTACAATGCTTATTATTTTAGTATATCCTAGTTACCATATAACAGTAGTAAGTACTTTACATGCCTCCTTTAAAGGATTTTTAATTTCCTTTGTAGCAGCGTATGTTTTATTCTTTGGTATACTCTTTTTTCATCTAATTAATAATACTGGTGGAATTCGGGCGATTGCTTCATTTCTTTCAGAAGTAACAACTGATCAGATTTTGCAAGTCATTCTATTAGTTATAGGGCTTTCTCCACTTTTAGAATCAACGAGTGGCTTTGGAATAGCATTTATGATTGTAGCACCCATTTTAATTGCTTTAGGGTTTAGTCCTATGAAAGCAGCATCTATTGGACTTGTTAGTTTACTTGCAGTCCCCTGGGGAGCATTATCCACGGGAACAGTAATTGGGGCACAAATTGGGGGAATTCCCCTTCAGGAACTTGGTACAGGAACTGCAATTATAAGCATCCCTGTTTTTATTTATTTTTTATTAATTGCTGTTTTTTTAGCTGGGGGTAAAGACGCAATAAAATATAGATGGAAGGAAATCCTTTTACTTTCAGTTATCTTTTCTATTTCAATATTTCTATTTAATGCTTTTGTTAGTGTTGAACTGGCCGGGGTACTCAGTTCATTGGTTACTAGTAGTATCGGGTTACTGGTTATAAAGATAAAAAACTCTTCATCATTAAAAATGATAAATGAAACCGTTATCGAAACCTCTGTATCTGAAAATAACGGTACAAATTTGAATATCATCAAGGTTATGAGTCCTTATTTAATACTTACCCTATTAATTTTCATTTCAAGACTTATCCCTTCAATAAAAAAATTTCTAGAATCACATTTTGTCATTGAATTACCTTCCTTTTCATTTTCATTAGCATTACTTTACTCACCAGGATTTTGGCTTTTTATTACATGTTTATATACCATATTCATTTTCAAAATCTCTAAAAGCATTATTTGGAGTTCGCTTAAAATTTCTATAAAACAATGGGTTCCCTTTGTAATTTCCACCACAGCATTTGTAGCAATTTCTCAACTAATGACTACAGCAAATATGACATTTGCGATTGCTAATGCTGCAGGTTTAATTTTCGGAAGTATGTTTATATTTGTCTCTCCTTTTATTGGAGGAATTGGAGGATTTCTTACGGGAAGTAATACAGGATCAAATGCTATGTTTACTCAACTACAAGTTGAAACTGCTAAGAAAACCGGATTGCCATTAAATTTAATTGCTAGTATTCAAAATACAAGCTCTTCTCATTCAACTATGGCCAGCCCCTCTAGAATTATGTTAGGTGCATCATTATGTCGAATTGAATCCGAAGAAAATCGTTTATTAAAAAAGATGTCCATAATAGTTCTTGGAGCAATATTATTAATAATCATTTTGACTGTTGGCTTTTTGGTTTTTGATTTTTGGTTTTAAATACAAGAGACCATTAAACATACTTATAAGTGGAACTTTAAGTTTATATTGATAAAAAAAGGTTACTATCATCTAAATAGGTCGACTTTATAGATAAAATCTCGAATAGTAAGCATAATCATTTGAAAACTTTAAAAAAGATATTGTTGATGAAAGGTTCTTTCAGCCATTTTAATAATAGGAAATGAGAGAATCTACCTAAAGTAGCCTGTGCTCCAGTTGAGCAAAGGCTTCTTTTTGACGAGTTTCTTCTATACATATAGAACTACATTAAAAGTCTCTTTCGTATTCTTTAACTAACTAATAAATAGTCTTCTTTTTAATGCCTAATTCCGCCATGGCGTTAACTGCTGAAATCTCACTTGCTTTCCAACGATCATACACTTCACTTCTTTAAACCCTTCCGTTACTTGGGCGTTCGGTCGGCCGAAGGGTACACCGTTTTGCAAAGCCACATTAATTCCTTCACGCTGCCGTTTTCGGCCCATTCCTCTTCTGCCATCCAGGAGAGGATTTGTAAAACAAGATCTGCGATGAAGGTCCCTAAACTATCCTTAAATTGAGTAGTGTCCAACAAAGGCATATCCATCACCACGATATCTGCTTGAATATTTTTTGTGATGTCATTCCATTCCTGGAGGATCTCTTCTTTATTTCTACCACCAGTGAATGAATGTAAAGGACATCACCTTTACGAATCAATCGTTTTAATAATTGATATTGAACTCGATTGAAATTTTTCCACTTTGTTTTTCTAAAAAGATAACCCGTTCATTGAGACCATTTTCCAACATAGCTTGACGTTGCCATCCTTCATTTTAACGAACGTTAAAATAAGAGGATTTTATTAAAAAAATAACCATTCGTAAAAGTGTACTTTTACGAACGGGTTTTTGATAGCTTTCTTGAACAATCAATCAGCTACCACTAGTACATCTAAATACCTCGTCTCGCGAAGAAGACGTTCAACAATGGAGCCTTCTTTTATTTCTTGCCACCTCGACCTAGCTGAATGACCTATAATTACTTGTGTTGCTTTTTTATTTTTTAATTGTCCCGTTATTTCTTTTACTACTAAACGCCGATGTGTGGCATGGTATATTTCAAATATCCCTCCTAATCGTTCCGTTAGAACCATGACTCTTTTCAATATGACTTCCTCTTCATTAGACAAGTTTTGATGGTCTTTTACATAAACAACAAACCATTGGGCCTTCAAACGATACGCTATTCGAAATCCCCTTCGTATTAAACGTTCTGAATCTTGACGTAAATTTACACAAACAAAAATGACTTCCTCTGTTCGCCAAGGTCCTCTTACGCCATTTTTCCGTTCATATGATTCCAACCGATCATCTACATCGTCTGCTAACTCACGTAATGCAAGCTCCCTGAGCGCAATTAGGTTTCCAGTTTTAAAGAAATTGCTTAACGACTGCTCTACTTTATCCATTGTATAAATGTTACCTTCTCGCATACGTTGTCTTAATGTCTTAGGCGAAATATCTATTAATTCCAGCTCGTCTGCTAAATGTAGGATCCGGTCCGGTACAGTTTCCCTTACTCGGACTCCAGAAATTTGTTCGACACTGTCATTTAAACTCTCTAAATGTTGAATATTCATAGTGGAAATAACAGAAATTCCTGCACTTAGTATCTCTTCTACATCCTCATACCGTTTAGCATTTTTACTACCCGGAATGTTCGTATGAGCTAACTCATCCACTAGTACTACTTCAGGATTACGCAGAATGATAGTATCAAGGTCCATTTCTTCCAAGGTTACATTTTTATATTGCACTTTTTTTCTAGGGATCATGTCTAAACACCCTATCTGATTCCCCGTATCCTTACGCCCGTGTGTTTCTAGTAAGCCAATGACTACGTCGATTCCATTTTTCCTTAATTGATTGGCTTCCCTTAACATAGTATATGTTTTTCCTACTCCAGGAGCAGCACCAATATATACTTTTAAGGTACCTCTTTTAACTTTTTGTATCTTCTCTTTTAATTCGGTTGAAGATAGCCTGCGATAGGGATTTTCTTTTTTCCTCTGTGTTTGAATAGCAGGTATGATCCGTTCTCCTTCCACTTCAGCTCGGTCTGCAACAACAAATACATCAATATTCTTTGTTATACGTAAAATCCGATTGACGATGGATCCATGAATAATCTCTTCCCAACGAGTTCTTTTAGACTGACCAAGTATAATTCGAGTGACATTATGCAATAAAGCATAGGCCACAATTTCTTCAGCAATGTTTTCCTTACTGATAGATATTTCTTCAAACGTCCCATCTAATTTTTTTATTAATTTCCCAATTGATCGTTTAAATGTGGCTTCTACTTTGGAAAGTGATTTTTGATTAGGGATAAAACAAGTAACTAATAAATCACTGCCTAATCGCTTGGCAATTTGATCTCCCCTTCGGATTAAAATGGAACCATTCCAATGATATTGAGCACATACTAAGATTCGCTCTGAAGCACCAGAGGGACCAGATAACCCTTTACGCTCTCGATATTCGTATAAATCATCCTCTACCTCCCCTGCCAGGAAGCGAAGGGATAATTCCCTAAGTACAGCTAAGTTATGTCTTTTAAAAAGGTGAGCATGTCCTTTTACTTGCTCATGTTTTTCATCTAAATCTCCTTCTTGTAGACGTTTTAGGATAGCTTCGGGGGTTACGTCCAATAATTTCACTTCATCAGCGTGAGAAAGCGTATCCTCTGGCACAGTATTACTCACATGAATTGGGAGTCCCGTGAGATGTTCTGCTACTTCTTTAACACCGGCAAGTTCATAAATATTTATGGTTGTAATGACACTGATTTTATTGTCAATTAACTCCTGTACATCTTCTAGTCTTGTAGCGTTTTTGGCAGAAGGTCTGTTTTTATGAGCAAGCAGGTCTACCAACACAACTTCAGGGTTTCTTGCGAATATTTCATCCAAGTCTAAATCATGCTTAGTCTCTCCTTTAACTTCCCATTCGATAGCTGGAATGATTTCAAGACCACCCACTTGTTCCAAGGTTTTCGGACGATTAGATGCGCTAATAATACCGACAACGACATCAATACCTCGCTTTTTCAAATCGTTTCCTTCAAGAAGCATATGATAGGTTTTGCCTGAACCACTGACTGCGCCAAGTATAATTTTCAGCCGGCCCTTTTTTATTTTTAATATGGAATTCAATATCTCATCTGGGGTTTTTCTTCGGAATTGTTCTAACATAATACTGACCTCCTAAATCCAGTTCAAGGTTAAAAGGAGAGTGAAAAACTCTCCTTTTCAAAAGTTATTTTAGTTGGTCCAATGCTATGTTTAATTTTAATACATTCACTCGGGGGTCTCCAAAAACTCCTAATGACCGTCCTTCCGTATATTTATCAACAAGATTAAATATACTTTTTTCAGATACACCTCGCTCTTTAGCAATGCGTGATACCTGAATTTTCGCCCCTTGGGGTGAAATATTTGGATCAAGGCCCGAACTAGAGTTTGTCAGTAAATCAGCAGGTATCTCCTCTTGTTTGACAGTAGGGTTCTCTTTTAAAAATGTTGCCAAATCTTTTTTTGTGCGCTTGATCATGTCCTCATTGGATGGGGCATAATTGGGTGTACCTGAGCCTGCCGCATCATATTCTATAGAAGAAACACGACCATGAAAGTAACCTGGGTCCTTAAAAGATTGACCAATTAGTTCAGAACCTATGATTTTTCCTGATTCGTTTTTTATTAAACTGCCATCTGCTTTTGCAGGCATAATGACTTGAGCAACACCTGTCATTAGCAATGGATAGGCAATTCCACACATAACAAGTAGCACCAGAACTACGCGTATATTTTTCAACATGGATTCTCACCCTTACTTTTGATTTTAAGCTAAATGAAACATGACTAGGATTACATCGATAAGTTTGATTCCTATGAAAGGAACTATCACTCCACCTAATCCGTATATGAACAAATTCTTGGTTAATAATCTTGAAGCACTCATAGGAACGTATTTTACACCCTTCATTGCCAATGGTATGAGAAGGGGGATAATAACAGCGTTAAAAATTAAAGCTGATAAAATAGCACTTTGTGGTGTAGCCAGATTCATAATATTTAGAGCCTTCATCTGCGGAATGGCCAACATAAACATAGCTGGAATGATCGCAAAGTATTTAGCCACATCATTCGCAATACTGAAGGTTGTCAAGGCACCCCGTGTCATGAGTAACTGTTTCCCGATGGCCACTACCTCGATAATTTTTGTAGGGTCAGAATCCAAATCCACCATATTCGCGGCTTCCTTCGCTGCGACGGTTCCTGTATTCATCGCCAATCCAACATCAGCCTGGGCCAATGCAGGGGCATCATTCGTTCCATCTCCCGTCATGGCCACAAGTTTGCCTTGTGCTTGTTCCTGTTTAATGACAGAAATTTTATCTTCAGGCTTGGCTTCGGCAATAAAATCATCTACTCCGGCTTCTTTAGCAATGGTATTAGCAGTCAATGGGTTATCACCGGTACACATAACGGTTTTAATTCCCATTTTCCGCAATTCATCAAAGCGTTCCCTCATGCCTGGTTTTACTGTATCCTTCAAGTAAATGACACCCAGCACACGGTTTCCTTCTGCAACAACTAGTGGCGTACCACCCGCAGATGCGACTTCATTAGTAATGCTCTCTAAATCCCCAGGTACTTTTTCACCTTGTTGCTGTAAATATTGTCTTATTGAATCAGCAGCACCTTTTCTGATTTTTCTACCATCAGAAAAGTCTGTACCACTCATCCGAGTTTCAGCCGTGAACTCAATTCCTACTGTCCCGGTTTTATCTAATTCTTTATCAGATAAACCGGCTTTTTTAGCAAGTTCGATGACAGATCGGCCTTCAGGCGTTTCATCGTGTAATGATGAATGAACAGCCACTTTATTTAACTCAGCTTGGCTTATCCCCTTAACCGGTAAAAAAGCTGAAGCCATGCGGTTCCCATGGGTGATCGTTCCTGTTTTATCAAGGATTATGGTATTAATGTCACCAGCTGCTTCGACAGCTTTTCCCGACATGGCAATGACGTTAAATTGAGTAACCCTATCCATACCCGCTATCCCAATGGCAGACAATAGGCCCCCAATGGTTGTTGGTATCAAACAGACCAGTAATGCAACTAAGGTTGCTATGGGTAATGTGACTTTAATATAAGAAGCAATTGGTACTAGTGTAGTGCAAACAAGCAAAAAGATAAGGGTCAAACTAATAAGCAGGGTACTCAGTGCAATTTCGTTAGGTGTTTTTTGCCTTTTAGCTCCTTCTACGAGGTTAATCATTCGATCAAGAAAGGATTCACCTGGGTCTGAAGTAACGATAATTTTGATAAAGTCACTGATGACTTTCGTTCCTCCAGTTACAGAACAGAAGTCCCCACCAGATTCTTTGATTACAGGAGCTGATTCGCCAGTAATTGCGGACTCATCTACTGCGGCTACTCCTTCAATTACACTACCATCGGTTGGGATTAAATCATTGGTTTCCACCAAGACAATATCGCCTTTACGGAGTTCTGTGGCTTCCACAACCATTATAGAACCATCTTTTTGCCATAACTTTGCCTTGGTATCCTGTTTCGTCTTTTTCAGGCTTTCGGCTTGCGCTTTACCCCGCCCCTCTGCTAATGCTTCGGCAAAGTTAGCAAAGAGTATTGTAACAAGCAGTATTACGCTTACGGCTATGTTATAACCCCTATCCGATGTTCCTCCAAAAAAGTTTGGGAATATGGATAGTAAAAGAGTGATTACAAATCCTATTTCAACTACAAACATGACAGGATTTCGAGCCATTATTCTTGGATCTAATTTTTTAAAGGCATCTTTTATAGCTTGCCAGACAATTTCCTTATTGAGAGTCCCTTTACGCGTTGTACTCATTGAGAATACTCCTTTTCTTCATTATCTAATTGTGAGCCATTCTGCTACTGGTCCGAGTGCAATTACTGGGAAGAACGTCAAAGCGCCAATAACTAATACCGTTGCTAAGAGAATGACCAGGAAAGTGCTATTATCTGTCTTAAACGTTCCAATCGTCTCGGGAACTCGTTTCTTTGTAAGTAATGAACCTGCGACAGCGATTAGTGCAATCATAGAAAAGTAACGGCCAAACAGCATGACTAAGCCGGTGGATAGATTCCAAAATGGAGTGTTATCCCCTAAACCTTCAAATCCGGAGCCATTATTAGCTGCTGAAGAGGTAAACTCATAAACAACCTGCGAAATTCCATGAAAACCCGGATTAGAAATAGCCGAAGTGCCCATTTGTGTAGCTAAAGCAATGGCCGACGGAACTAAGATGATTAATGGATGTAAAAGGATGGCAATCGCTATTAGTTTCATTTCCCTACCTTCAATTTTCTTACCTAAAAACTCCGGCGTTCGTCCAACCATCAACCCGGCAATGAATACAGCCATTATTGCGTACATAAGAATATTGACCGTCCCTACTCCATCACCGCCAAACACACAGTTCAACATCATTTCTGCCAATGGCACTAATCCTCCAAGTGGAGTAAGCGTATCATGCATATTATTGACTGTACCTGTAGTAGCTGCTGTCGTAACGGCTGTAAAAAGGGCACTCTGTGCGATTCCAAACCGCACCTCCTTCCCTTCCATACTTCCATTCTCTTGAGAAATCCCTATTCTCTCTAATGCTGGATTTCCATTTTGTTCGCTGAAATACGTAACACCTAAGAACACAAGGAACATTAATCCCATTGCTGAAAAAAGAATCCAACCTAATTTCTTGTTTTTTGCCATATATCCAAACGTTAATGGAAGGGCAACAGGTATCAGAAACATTGATAAAATCTCTAATATATTGGTGAAACCATTAGGATTCTCAAAGGGATGTGCCGAGTTGACACCAAAAAATCCACCGCCATTTGTCCCTAAATGTTTAATAGACTCTAACGCAGCTACTGGCCCACGTGCAATATTCTGCTTCGCACCTTCCAATGTAGTTGCAATGGCCGTAGGATCAAGGGTTTGCGGAACCCCTTGAGATACTAGGACAAGACCGATTAAGATAGATAACGGCAGTAGTACCCGGGTGATGGAACGAATTAAATCCACATAAAAATTCCCCATACTGAACTGCCCGGTCAGGCCTCTGAAAAAAGCCATACATAACGAAAGACCGGTAGCTGGTGTCGTGAACATCAAAAATATGATGACGACCATTTGCGATAAATAAGAAAGTCCCGATTCCCCGCTGTAGTGCTGTAAATTGGTATTGGTAAGGAAGCTTACAGCAGTATTGAATGCCAATAATGGATCCATGTTGTCTATCTTACTTGGGTTACCCGGTAAAATTCCTTGAAATCGAATGATCATGTACGAAATAATAAACATGACTAAATTACTCAATAGTAGTGCCTTTACATATTGCTTCCAGTTCATATCACCGGTATTAATACCAGATAATTTATAAATGCCCCTTTCTAACCATCCAAACATCCGATCTTGTTTTGTTGTTTCAAGGGAATAAACATTAGCTAAATATTTCGCCAGTGGTATTGCCAGGATAATGACGAGTGCCAATACCAGACCGATTTGTAAAAAATCCATTTGCATTTCCTCCGTTTTGTAGCTATTAATATTTTTCCGGGTAAATTAAAGCATGAATTAAATACAACGAAAGTGCTCCAACAATAAATAATAAAAACATCGTTTCTACTCTCCTTTTTCTTCTATAACTTTGTTACAAAAATGGATAAATCCAAAAAATGTTAAGAATGAAAAAGCTGTAAGTGAAACTGATATAAGATCCATTGACGTCTCTCCTTCCAAACTATAAAAATTTCAAACTAAAATGTACTCACCCCCTTTGAGTTTCTTAAAGAAACTAGGTTCCACTTGTTAGCAGCCAGTTATAGCTGTAACATTCTGGTTTACTGAAGATGACAAAATCAGCTCCCATTTTTTATATAGACTAGAATATTGATGATCATGAGTGACAACAAAAAACCTATAAGATTTGAACTCTGAAAATATTTTCACAAGATTAATTCCATCAAACAGAGAATTAGGGAATAGATAAACACAGTTATCCTGCTCTGATTTATGAACCATTTTTCCATCACATTCCTTCAGGTTTCTTGTAGGCTTAAACCATTCTTCATCATAGTCTACAGTTTCTACATTACTTGTATCCGTGTGGGTGGCCCTATACTTTCCTTTACAGATATAAATAATTTTCCTTTTCCAACAAGCAGCACTTTTCCCATACAATCCACCCCATTAGTACTTTCTCTTATTAATTTTCAATCTGCATTCTTTCTGGGGAAGAGAAGCCTGCCAGTTGATAACATAAAAAAATAGACCAATGCTTACTCTTTCCCCATGTATGCAGCCATGCAGTAGCTATCCATATACCCGCGTTAATAAATACGATTCACGCATCGGTTATTGGATTAATTGCAAAGCAAACATATAAAATTGGAGAAAAAGTACTCATTGGTCTACTTATCACCCAGCAAGCTTTACAGCTCTCTGTGCGATCTGTCTTCCAAGACACCTTTTCGTTTATAGGCATAATAAAAAGACCTACGGAAATGACAGGTTGCTATCTTGCTACAAACATAACAAAAAAAGCCTCCTGAATTAAGGTGGTCTTATGACCTCCTTCGCTTTAGCCGACGAAGTTAGCTGACGGGTAGGATGGCGAAAGAGTATCTCATCCCTTCTGCAAATGCAGAATTAACCCCAAAAATAGTGGGTCCTCCGTTCTCAATTTCTTGAGATTTGGCCGATATCAAATTGTTATTTATGTGGATTATTCTACGCTCATCATTAAATGTTTGTAAACCTCATAAAATCACGATATTAATTCAAAATCGACCAAATAAAGTCATTTTAGTCCGAATAAGTCATCAAAAGCTAACTTTACTTAATAATTCTAGTGATTACATTTTTTTATAGGTTTGTAAACTTACATTGACAATAACTAAGGTTGGGCATTATGATAAATCCCATAAATTCCCGAGATAAAATGGAGGCATTATGTTAAATCCAAAAAAGAAACTTGAAGCAGAAATAAGTGCAGCATTTATTAAGTTCCAGCGTGATCTGATAGGCAGAGGACCACAGGAAGCAAAAACATATATAATTAATGACATGTTGATTACTCGTTTTAAAGGGGTCCTGACTGTGGAAGAAAAGCATCTTGTCAGTCACAATTCCGGCAAAAAACTTGTAAAAAAAATGCGCTCGCTTCTTCGTGAAATGTACACTAAGGATTACGAAAAAATAGTTGAAGATCATACTGGATGTAAAGTTCTTTCTTCCCATAGTGATATTAGCACTAAAACAGGTGAAAGAATTGAAGTTTTTATACTGGATAAAGATTTAGAGAGGTAATTAGAAACCATCAAATAATACTGTTTAAGTTACATGAATTATCATTTTTATAAAATTTATATATATATATTTTAGGTTAGAAGGCTCGCATGTTGTAAGTCGCAACAGATCGCCAACAGCTTCATAGTGCTTTCTAATTCGATGAAAGGTTAAAATAATGATAGGTAGAAATACCAATACCTACAAAACCTGTGGAATTTAGTAAAAAAAGAAATCATTGTGATGATAAAGTTAATTAACCCGCCAATTGAATTAATAATTAGTTTTGGAATCCAACCTTTAGGTTTTTCTCTAACCCATTTAAGCATCATTCCTGTTTGGGATAAGGGAAAAGGGATAAATACTCCAACAGCGTAAAAAGGTATCAGATGATCTGTTTCTCCTTTGAACACAATGATTAAGAGCTAGCATCTTCTTTTAAAGCTTTAAGGATTTTCTCTATTGTTCGTACAACTTATCCAATTTTGTGGTCTTACTGGTGACTATGTTTGTTTAGCAGTTTCAAAATAAACAGGACATTTGTCGGAAGGGGAATATAAAATCTGAGGGGAACTAGTAAGGTGTATTGAAAATAAAAAAGAGGGAGATGGCGCTTTGAAGAAATTACTTACCTGTTTGATAGTATTGCCAATAGTCCTGGGGATATCTTTTTCCACTGCTTCAGCATCTGCTGGAGGATTTCACCACCCGCAAAGCTGGGATAAAAACTCGATTTTGCGGAAGGACACCCATGGGGTGGAAGTTAAAAATATGCAGTATATCCTCAATGTCATGGGTTTTTATACTGATTCAGCAGTGGTTGACGTTGATGGGATTTTTGGGCCGAAAACCGAAGCGGGTGTAAAGAAATATCAAAAAGAAAACCATCTGATAGTAGATGGTGTGGTTGGCCCCAAGACGTGGACCAGTTTCTCGCAATATATTAAAAAGAATGGCGAGAACACCTATGGAGCAGGCGGGTACATGGGTCTCAGAATCAAATGGAAGTACGACGATTCTTCTTATACATCAGGCTCAAAAGCCTATATTTACGGTAATGGAGATACATTAAGTGACCAATATCGCCTGTATGCGAATTAAAAACTCAGGCAAGAGGCCCTTTATTAGTTAAATGAGGCTAAAAGATAAGTCCTCCGCTTCTAAGCGATGTCTATGAAGAAAAGAGGGATAATTCTTTTAAAATTCTCCTTTCTTTTAGTTTCAAGATAAGGATTATTGTGAAAGAATCATCGGCTCTATTCATTCAGAACTATGCGCTTTCCTCCAACCTAATATGAAGGAAATAAGATTAACCTTTATTTAAGACAAGAGATCATAAGGTTAACGAATCAATTTTTCACAAAAGGGAAGCCCCTTCTTCTCATTCTTAAGAGGGGGGTTCCCTTTTGTTGTAAAGAAAGAAAGCTGCCTCTGCAATTTCTTTTAATAAAGCACCTGTGGTTGATTCAAAACCTTTCAAGACTCCCCAGAAATGAGCAGACTTTTTCAACATTTGTATATGATTATGAGAAATGGGAATTAATTGTATCTTCAACTTTCTCTAACATACCTTTATATGAGTCTTCATCAAGGTAACCAATACTTCCGAATAGTAAATGTTCCACAGGATTCCAGTGAAATCGAATATCCCAATGTCGGAGGTAACTTTCAAGCCTGCTGTCATACCCACCTTATCGTAAACCTCGTTAGGCGTTCCGTGTGTATTGATAATAAAACCCTTTTTACCTTTTAATAACTTAATTATACCTTCTTCTCCAGCAGAATAAGCAAACCCAAATGCAAATACTCGGTCTACATACCCTTTAAGAATTGCTGGAAGACCAGTCCACCATATAGGGTAAATAAATGTTATAACATCTGCATCCGTAATAAATTCTTGTTCCGTTTTAATATCATTTGGAGTATTTCCTGCTTTCATAGCTGCTGTATCTTCTGGTTTCAGTACAGGTTGAAAATCAAGTGCATATAAATCACGGACAACAACTTCGTGACCGTTTTTCTTTAATGCATGAACTGCTGTTTCTAAAATAGAGTGATTTAAGCTTTCAGGGTTTGGATGTGCATAAACAACTAGGTGCTTCATTTTAAATATCCTCATAGTATACAATAATTTCCATTAGATTATTAAGCTTTACCTAATATTATAGTGTTAGACATTTTTTTAAAAGTAGTCATTTTCTTATAACATAGTCACAAATTATCAATCCCAACAAAGGAAATTGAGTTCGTGGAATGTAAAAGGCCTGGGAGCCTTTATGAAAAAAAAGGATTTATGGACTATTCAGAGGAAACTGATTCAGATATTTTTTGTATACAGGAAATATCATTACAACAGACCAATGACGTTAGAACTAGAATACCATCAAGTGAATTATAAACCCCACTACTATATTAGACTTATTATCAACAAAGCCAATGGTTCTCTACATCAATTGCTCCTTATTTAATTCTCCCAGTACTGAATTCCCTCTTTATTAGCTACTCTCTCCTTCCATTTAGTTGCAATGACATCTGGGGACTAAATAAAAAACAATCAAAAATGTGCTCTACTTTATGGTTATAGTGTGACTGAACAGGATCCAATTTCATTTCCACCCCAGTTTAGTGAAAGCTTGTCTTGATCTGAAAGAGGACCGACGCCACTTGGAGTACCGGTAAAAATAATATCGCCTTTTCCAAGCCCAAAATGTTCTGCTGTAAACTCGATTATCGTTTGCAAATCAAAAAGTAAGTCTTTAATATTTCCGACTTGTACACGCTCTCCATTTTTTAAAAGAGAAAAATCTAATTGTTCACATGCTTTGACACCCTGAAATGGAATAAAATCACTAACAACAGCTGAATTTTTAAATCCTTTAGCCAAAAGCCAAGGATGCTGTTTTTGCTTTAACTGTGATTGAACATCTCTAAGTGTTAAATCCAACCCAATGGCCATAGCATCAACTATTTCATCTACTTTCATTCCTGTTTGGAACTGCTTTGCGATATGTATGACAAGTTCTGTTTCATAGTGAATGGAACCCTGATTACTTGGCAACGTAATTAACTGGCCATTTGCTTCTGCAAGCGAATGAGTTGGTTTTGAAAATAAAAAAGGGGAAGTTGGTATTTCATTATTTAATTCTTTTGCATGTAAAGCATAGTTTCGACCTACACAATAGATATTTTTAATGTCTTTCATTATTAAACTCACTCTTTTCTTTAAATGTAATTTCATGCTAAAAAATGTAATGATACGATAGTAACAGGAACATACTCTAATAATCTTAAATATATTTTATATTTTTCTGACTTTTTATACAACCGTCCTAACTATTAAAGAAGACCAAATTGAATAACATAATTCGTTCTATTAAGTATCTTCGACGATGTAGGGTTTCTGAGTAGAAGCGATGCATAAGAAAAAGCGATCCTTCTTAATAAGAATCGCACACAGTTGAATTAATTATTTGGATTGCGGTCAATAAACTCCTCGATTTCATCTGTTTTTAACCTATAGACAAGGTCGAAATAATCTTCTTCTCTATTTTAGTTTTATGAGGAATTGCAATCTGTTAGTAGAGGTATTTTTTACTTTTTTACATACATTTTGTTTATAAAGGGTTCAACTGAAGAAATGGTTACATCTTGATAATAATAATTTACAATATCCTTATAATTTTTACCTTCTTGTGCCAATCCATTAGCACCATATTGACTCATACCTACTCCGTGACCATTGCCCTTAGTATTGATAATAACCTTATTACCTTCTCTTTTAAATGTGAAATCGGCAGAATTAAGTTTTAGCTTATCTCTGATAGTTTTCCCACTATATTTCTTATCGTTAATTTCAAAAAGCTTTATACGATTTCCTTCTGATTTTGAGATAACCTTACCGATAGTAACATCATTATTCAATTTAATTCCCAGCAACTCTTCAAATTCAGGTACTTGAATAGTTGTTTGGTATTGGTATTTAGGAGATTGTATATCCCAAGGACTTTTAACGCTTTTTAGATATGGCGTTTTATTACCCCAATAATCCTCAGAATTCTCCGTATAGCCATTACTGGTCGAAAAGAAAGAAGCATCAATCGGATTCTCCTCATAGGTTAAAATCTGACCTTTTGTAGCATCAACTGCTTTCTGAATTTTAGAGATATTTGACTTATAATTTTCTCCCCACTCATTAGCTAGTTCATTTTTATTTTTATAGACTTGATGGTATTGGATATTATCAGTTATATCAGTACGGTCTGGTAAATTAATTTTAGAATTAGAAAGCATCTGTTTAACTAAAAATGTTCTAGCTGCTAAAGATTGAGCCTTTAACGCTTCTAATTCAAAAGAAACGGGCATTTCTGAAGCAACAACACCTACAACATATTCTTCCAATGGGATATTTTCAATCGCTTTAGTGTTTGTCCTATAAACTGACACTTCGATGGATGGTTCAGGGGAATTTTTATCATTTTTAGTCTCTTTATTGTAAATTGATGTAGCGACAATGTTCTGTTTAGTATTGTTTGAAAATGAAGCTACTAAAATAGAAGGTACTACTAAAACTACAATAAACATTATAAGAACTACCCACATTAATGGCTGGAATTTATTCATCATTCCTCCTTAAAAAATAAATCATTTTAAAAAGGTTATGAATAACCCATACCTTATATTACCAATTATCATTTTTTCTTTAACTCCCTCTAGGCTCTTCAAGGTATATTAGAGAACATCAAAAAAGCTTCAAGATGATTCCATTGATTATTCTGATTTTTAGTTATAATAACCCATCTTAAACTAAACTGTCCCGATAGGCATAAAGAAAGTACTAATGGATGGAAGTTAAATGATTATTTAACAGCAATGCTTCTTCTTCAGTAGGTGTATCAAATCTACCCAACACCATTTATTATCCGAATCAGCTAAACGTCGTAAGGGTATAATATTTATTAATTTAAAATTGTTCATTACCGTAAAAGTACGAATCATATGAACACTCCTATTTTATTGTAATTAAACAGTAGTTCTTTGCCTCTCATCAGTTTCCAACTAGTCACACCTTTCTTACATATCAAACCAGTTACAGTTAGGTTGTTTTAACACTTTTGAAACTTCCTAAACATGCGTTGGGGCCTTTCAGTTTCAGATGAGTTTCTGTTCTTTAATTAATTTTTTCTATTAAATTGATTTTCATTACGGAAAAGTCAAAATATTCCTCAACTGATAAACGGTAGAGCAATTCCCATGATTGGGAACTAACCCTCTCACACCTCCAGCGTTAAAAAAAATCAAACCCAATCATAGAAAAAATTCCAAATTAACAGCAAAACGCCAAATGAGCCGTTACTCGATGTAACATGCATTTAAAAGGGAGAATAAGGATGATTACATACTGGATCATTTTACTGGCCATCGCGGTAGGGATTGTTTTTATCGCAGAAAAAATGAAACAACCGTACCCTACATTTCTTGTTATTGTTGGGTTGTTAATAGGGATTTTACCTATTCCCGGCTTGGCTGATATCAAGAGTTATGCTGCAACTGACACTGTATTCCAAACTACAGTCATTTTAATCTTTTTATCAGCTCTATTAGGAGATGCAGCACTTAAACTTCCGATTATGGAACTAAACCGGAGTAAGAAACCTATCCTATTACTTTCATTTGTAGGAACATTCTTGACGTTTTTAATCGTTTCTTTTCTAATGTACTTTTTACTGAACCTTTCTCTACAACAGGCACTAATCTTTGGAGCATTGATGGCTGCCACTGATCCTGTTTCCGTCCTTAGTATTTTCAAGGCTCTAGGTTTGAATAAACGGTTATCCATTATTGTCGAAGGAGAAAGTTTAGCGAATGATGGAGTAGCCGTTGTGTTATTTAAAATTGCACTTGTGACCACTGTTTTAAGTCTAGCAGGTACTTTTGAGGCTTCCATTGAGTTCATAAAAGTAGTTAGTGGCGGTATCGTTATCGGTGGAATAGGCGGATTTATCGCTTCCCATATTACGTCCAAAATCGACAATTATTTGATCGAAATCGGTCTATCCCTGGTTCTCTTTTATGGTGCATTTGATCTTGGGGAACATTTTCATGTTTCAGGTGTGATCTCAGTCGTGACAGCAGGTTTAATCCTCGGGACCTATGGGAAAAATATCGGAATGTCTGACCTGACACATGAGAAAATGAATTCCTTTTGGGGAATTGTTGCCTTCCTCTCAAATGCACTGATTTTCTTATTGGTAGGGTTAGAAGTCAGTAGCATTAATTTTTTAGATAAAGGATGGTTAATTATTGGGAGTATTTTAATCGTACTCCTGGCTCGATTTGCTGCCGTGTATATCAGTCTTGCTTTTGATGAAAACATCCCAACTTCCTGGAAGCATGTAATTGCCTGGGGAGGATTAAAAGGTTCGCTTTCTATTGCTCTTATATTAAGTGTTACACCGGAGTTTGAAGGGCGGGAGCTGCTTTTAGCGATGACGTTTAGTAATGTTGTATTTTCTCTATTAGTTCAGGGAACGACACTCAAAAAATTAGTCGCTTTTGTCGGCGTGAAATAGGATATATAATAAACGTCTAAACTTCAGTTACTTATCCATGGGAATAACTCCAGAATATCTCCTATTAGTGGTGTACTCTTTATTTTCAAGATATGTGCAGGGCGAATTAGATCTTTAACAGTTGCATTTGAAATAACTATGAGGCATAAACCGGATACTATCCATCAGCCGAAAGGAAAAATAATGATTGGATAATCAAAGATATCAGGAGTGAGATAAAAATGGGAAGACAACAATATGGAGTTGTTGGTTTAGGAAGATTTGGTACTAGTGTTGCTCGACGATTACAAGAGGCTGGACATGATGTTTTAGGAATTGATGTTAATGAAGAACGAGTAGAAGATGCTGGGCCTTACGTAACTCATGCAGTCGTGGCGGATACCACGGAAGAGCAAACACTTAAAGAAGTCGGAATTCGGAATTATGATTGTGTAATCGTAGCAATTGGGAGTGATATGCAGTCCAGTATTTTAACCGTTTTGCTTCTAAAGGAGCTGGGTGTAAAAAAAGTAATCGCGAAAGCTATAGGTAAGCAACATGGACAGGTTTTGGACAAAGTAGGGGCAGATTGGATCATCTATCCTGAAAGAGATATGGGAGAGCGTGTTGCAAATCAGCTCTTATCACCAAATTTATTGAACTATATTGAACTGTCAAAAAAATACAATATAGAAGAAATATTAATCCCTTCAAGAATGGCTGAAAAAAGTCTGCGGGAACTTGATATTCGTGCTAAATATAATATCAGTGCCATTGCCATCGTAAGAGGAGGAGATATTATCATTTCCCCATCTCCAGATCAGATTATTCATAAAAGAGATTTATTAGTGGTGATCGGGGACAAAGAGGAACTAGCCAGATTTTCAGGTGAAGAATAACAGTGTCATGCTGAACACATTAAGATGTTGTCAGTGGGCTTAAAGGGTTATATTTTCTTTCTATTATGATCTTTACTTAACCTAAAGTTCAAGTACCAAGATATAAGATAGGATGGACGATATAATTCCTAAGAAAAAGGAGATAACTATGCTACATTCAAGTAAAAAACACCGTAGGTTTAACATTATTAAACTTCACCCAGCACATATTCTATTGTTTGGTTTTTCAGGGTTAATTTTTATTGGAACGTGTTTATTAATGATACCTGCGGCTACTAGGGACAGGCATCATCTCAGTTTAATTGACGCCCTTTTTGAATCTACTTCTGCTGTATGTGTAACGGGATTAGGAGTTGTGGACACTGGTACCACGTTTACATTGTTTGGACAGATCGTTTTGCTCATTCTAATTCAATTGGGTGGCTGGGGATTTATGACCAGCAGTATACTGATGTTTATTATCATAGGGAAAAGGATTGGCTTGAAACAAAGATTATTGCTTCAAGAGTCTTTGAACACGTTTTCCGTTCAAGGGGTAATCAAACTAGTTCAACGAATTATTATCATTACGTTAATTATTGAAACCATAGGTGCTGTTGCTCTCGCCATTCGCTGGTCACAGGAAATGAGTTGGGGAAAATCCGTTTATTATGGAATATTTCATTCTATCTCGGCTTTTAACAACGCAGGGTTTGGCTTAGAACCTGATAGCTTGAGTAAGTGGGTAGGCGACCCAACTATAAATCTTACTATTACTATGTTGTTTATGCTTGGGGGAATCGGATTTTTTGTAATTACGGATATATATGAACAGAAAAAATTAAAAATAAAAAGATTATCCTTACACACCAAAATTACGTTATTATTTACCTTACTGTTAAATGTGGTGAGTACTATTATCATTTTTGGCTTAGAATTCAATAATTCTGCTACATTAGGAACATTGGATATAGTGGATAAATGGTGGGCTGCTTATTTTCAAGGAGTTGTACCCCGTACTGCTGGCTTCAATACAGTCGATATAAGCCAACTTACATTAAGTTCTCAAGTATTTATGATGGGATTAATGTTTATAGGGGCAGCTTCAGGGTCAACAGGTGGCGGAATAAAAGTAACGACTTTTGCTTTGTTACTTTTTGCCCTATGGGCAGTCATAACCAATAAGGAAGATATAAGCATTTTTAAACGAAGAATACCAAAATCTCAGGTGTTTAGAGCTTTATCAATTGCTGTTTCTGGGGTAATATTTATTTTTATTATTTTGTTTTTACTAACTATAACAGAAAAAGGGGCTGACATGTCCAAGATAGTATTTGAAACGGTCTCTGCTTTTGGAACAGTTGGATTAAGTGCTGGATTTACTGGGGACCTAAGCCCTATCGGACGTATTTTGATTACAATTATGATGTTGGTGGGCAGGATTGGACCTCTGACTATGGCGTTTGCAATTGCCATTCATTCAAATGATAAATCAAAAATTCGTTATGCAGAAGAAAAAATCTTAATTGGATAAATGTTAAGTAAAAAGAGGATATACATATGCTCTTTTCAGACTGTAGACAAACTCGATAAATAATTGAGTTTGTCTACAGTTTTTTTGAGGTTTTGTAAAATTTGAACGTTGATTTCCATTACAGGCACTCGCTTTCGGGCGGGCCATCCGCCCTCGGTGCCCTTTACGCCTACGGGGTCTCGCTTGTACACGGTTTCCCCGCAGGAGTCTAATTTCAATCAACTTTGGTTTAACACGAAGATAGCACCCCTTTTGCCAACAGTCTTTACCACAGATACCAGGAATTCTAATTATAACGAATTAAGAATTTTTATCTTGAAAATGGTAGAGCAAGAAGTGCTGTTTTGCGAGAAAATGCGGTGTATACGGCATGTCGTTTCGCAGCCAAGAAACGATAGTGCCTATCAATGCTGAAGATCCGTGCCAAATTGCTATATCCTTTTGAATTCCTGCTTTATAAAAGTAAGAATCATTTCCCAAAACATCTAACCTTGCAGTTATTATTTCAGTTAGCATATTTAACAAGCGTTCAGTGAAGATAGGTACCCTCTTCGAACCTAATATCACTTTATAAAATTTAGCATGTTTAGCAATATGATCAAGCATCCGCACCAGCATTACAAAATCCGTATCGTCGGCAGTACCCTCGTTCACAGGCTGACTGTTCACAGCGGGCTGAATATCTTCAATCATATCATCAGCCATTTTTTCTAACATATCGGGTATATCCCGATAATGGAGATAAAACGTAACACGGCTAATTGTAGCGCGCTCCGCTATGCGGCTAACAGACATTCTCTCAATATCCATTTCCTGCAGCAAATCAATAAAAGCCTCTTTTATTAAAAGCCGCGTACGAAGAATTCGAGGATCTGTATGACCCTTGTAATTATCCATCATTTTACTTTCCTTTCTCCTTGGTATTAAAATATACAATTTCTTTAGGTAATGTACTATATTCCTCAAATAAACAACACAATTAGGTTTAGTGTAAACTAATTTACATTTTGCATTTTATTGTAAATTGTAAGAACGGGAATTCCTAACTATAATCTGTTTTATGCAGTGTTAATTATCTTACACATTGTAAAATAAATCTAGTGAGAAATAGAAAGGAAGTTTGTAGGTTGAGTAAAGGTATCAATACAACTAGTAGGTCGATTAAAAAAGGACCTATCTTGTTCATTATGATTTTGGGGGCTTTTCTAGCCACGCTAAATCAGACAATCATGAGCGTTGCAACCCCAGAACTAATGGTTGATTTTAATATTTCGGCGGCAACTGCACAATGGCTGACAACTGGCTATTTACTAGTGAATGGTATTCTAATTCCAATCACAGCGTATTTCATGCGAAGGTTCACCACCCGCCAGCTTTTTCTAGCTTCGATGCTAATCTTTCTTGCAGGTACGATCGTATCTGCTGTAGCAACAACCTTTCCGGTTCTTTTGACTGGGCGCATGATTCAGGCAGCGGGAGCTGGCATCATTATGCCACTACTTACGAATGTCATTTTCACAATCTATCCTCCCAATAAAAGAGGTGCAGCCATGGGAATGGTAGGCTTTGCGATCATTTTTGCGCCTGCCATCGGTCCTACTCTAGCAGGATATATCCTGGAAAACTATGAATGGGAATTAATGTTCTACGGCATGATTCCGTTTACCCTTTTGGTGATTATCTTCGGCTTTATTTACCTGAAGAACGTCTCGGAACAAGTTATCACCAAGATGGACATTATAAGTGTAATCCTTTCTACTATAGGGTTTGGCACTCTGTTATATGGCTTCAGCCGAGCCGGCAGTGAAGGCTGGTCCAGCAGTGAAGTGCTTGTATCTATTGCCGTAGGAGTCTCAGCACTTGGACTTTTTACCCGGAGGCAGTTAACTTCTCAGAATCCCTTGTTGGATCTGCGGGCCTTCAAGTACAATATGTTCTCCCTTACAACCATTATCAACATTGCGGTTACCATGGTTATGTATGCAGATATGATGTTGCTTCCACTGTACTTGCAAAGTGCACGCGGCTACACAGCTTTAGAATCCGGATTGTTACTTCTCCCCGGTGCGCTTGTGATGGGCTTCTTAATGCCTATTACAGGTAGGCTGTTTGATCGATATGGTGCAAAATGGCTGTCCATAATTGGGTTAATAATTACGATTATTACAACTATCGGCTTTATTGATTTGACAGATTCAACTAGCTATACCTACTTAGTTCTCATGTCTACGGGCCGTCGAATTGGAATGGCGCTGATGCTTATGCCTATTCAAACAGCAGGTTTAAATCAATTGCCTTCAAGCTTGACTGCTCATGGTACAGCAATATCCAATACCATTAGGCAAGTAGCAGGCGCAGTTGGTACTTCCCTTCTTGTAACAGTAATGACGAACCGCACCGAAACACATTTTAAGGAAATGATGTCCACTGGCGGAAATATGGCAAGTCAAAAACATATGATAACAGAAGCCACCATTCAGGGCATTAATGATGCTTATGTTGTAATTATCGGAATTGGACTAATTGGATTAATTCTTTCGTTTTTTATAAAACGTGTGGGGCAAGTCTCTGAGGAAGATTCTGGTGCTAAAATACAAAAAGGTATGATCAACGAGACTTAAGAAAGCGTAATGTAAATCACTGAATGAAAAATAAAGAATTCCGAACAATTTATTAGTGATCATGCTTGTAGTGAATCTGTTCTAAATATTCATTGGTAGTATGGGATTAGCTATGTGATTTAATCATCTATAACTGAGCAGACATCATGTCTATAGTTGTTTCCATGTATTGAATATAAAAGTTGATTTGCTATAAGCATGATTATTTATGAAGTATGTATCAATTTTGAAGGAAATAGTATGGATAAAGAAGTACTTTTATATCAATAAAGCAGCCCTTGAATATAGATCGCCAAAAACTTTCCGATATTCAGGAAACACTTGATCTTAAGTGGGATGAAACGGAAGTTTAGCTTCCACATACATATTTGTTACGATTTCCTGTTGTCTTGTCAAATTCCGAAGGTCTAAAAACTGATTTCCTCTAATCTTATGAGGTTCTAAATCCACGTCCAGACCAACTACCTGAATTCATTATTTTTTCTCCGCTACTAATTAACCAGCAGCCCTAGTATTCCAGTAGTGTCATAGCTTCGCTTGTTATGGCCGATCTTATCATACGAACGTACCTGTTAGGGGAACATAGACGCATATATCATAAACTAATATTTAACAAGGCTCCCCCCGAATACATCTATCTCACAAAAGAATAAAGTCAATATTAACAGGTTCAAAACCATCTGCTCGAAGTCATGAGTTAATCTGTCCTCGATGATACTGACCTTGCAATGCTACGACAGAGCCCTAATTTGATATTTGCACCTTCAAGCACCTTTTGGATTTGGTTATTCTGTCTTTCACGTTCCACCGATTCTTAACCCCTGATTCCCGTATATTAAATGAGTCCATTTGGTACCCTATTATATCAAAATATCCCAATGTTAACTAAAAAAAGTAAGCGGCCAATATTGACCGCTTAAAGAAATTTTTTAATTATATTTTCTTTTGCTTCATTATACTTATATTGGTAAATCGGTCTCCCTATGGTTCCATAATGAACTTGAACATAAAGAGCATCCATGTCACTCAAAAATTTTAAATACTTTCTTACCGATACCCTTGAGATGCCGACACGGCCTGCGATCTCTTCAGTTGAAAACGGAGACCCACCCATGCTTTGTGCTGTTTCCCATATTATTTGTAACGTACCTTGTGTCAATCCTTTCGGCAGTTCTTCTGCTATTACTCTTGGATTCTTGTGAAGGATTTGCCGATCTAACTCCTTTTGGCTTAATACATGCTGATTTTTCATAAACATGAATTTCTCTCGATAGGCTGATAAAGCTTCATTAAATCGGTCAAATTCAAAGGGCTTAATTAAGTAATCAACTGCTCCGTACCGCAGTGCTGTTTGAATCCTATTCATATCCGAAGCAGCTGTAATAAAAATTACATCTGCTTTCATCCCTGTTTCCCTTATAAGCAACAACAAATCCAATCCATTCATCCCAGGTATAAAAATATCTAGTAAAATTAAATCGATTGTCTGTTTCTCCAATAGGTTTAAAGCTTCATTTACAGAAGAAACAACAGACACTAGCTGAAATCCTTCTACTTGCTCCAGGTAGCGTTTGTTAAACTCCGCTACCATCGGATCGTCCTCTACGATGAGCACACGTATCATTCTGTATCACCCTTGCAATCATATGGTATATAAACAACAAATCTCGTTCCTTGAGATGGCTTAGAGGAGATTTCTAAATCTCCACCAAGCCTTTCCAGGCTTTGACTGACTAAAAAAAGTCCTAATCCCCTTTCTTTTCCCTTAGTAGAAAATCCTTTATCGAACATATAATCTTGCGTTCCCTTTTCCATCCCGACTCCGGTGTCCTTTACTTCGATTGTTAAGATATCCTCTCCGTAATCAAAATGCACTTCTATTTGCTTACGCGGACAGCTTGTTAGTGATTCTAGAGCATTGTCGATTAAATTCCCCAATATTGTAATTAGCTCGTGGGACATATAAGAATTAAGCGGCTCAGGCACTTGACGTTCGCTCGTTATATTTAACTCCGCATCGGCTTCACGAGCATGACTTAATTTTCCTATCAGAAATCCTGCCAGGACAGGATCTTTTATATTTCTGGTTATAGCATCAATTTCATTGTTTCGATGATTTACCAATTCCTTTATATAATTTGTCATTTGATCATGATAACCCATATGTGACATTCCTAAAATAACATGCAGCTTATTCATAAACTCATGAGATTGAGCACGGAGCGCCTCTGCATACGAACGTACCCCAGTCAATTGTTCAGCCAGTTGTTGAATTTCTGTTTTATCACGGAATGTCGAAACAGCTCCCACTATCTTGTCATTTAAAAAAGTCGGCACACGGTTTACCACCAAAGTGATACCGTTTAAAACCATCTCTTCGTCTAACTCTGTTTTCCCGGTCTCCAATATCCGGCACAGTCTTGAGTTCGACAAGTATTCTTCCAGTTTCATTCCCAACGGGTCTTGAGTTAACCCTGCCTTATTGAATAAACGTAAAGCCGTTTTGTTTACCAGTGTAATCCGGGACTCCTGGTCAACGGCTATAATTCCCTCCCTTACTGATTGCAAGATAGCATCTCGCTCTTGAAATAACTTAGCTATAGCAAAGGGCTCCAGACCAAAAAGAATTCTCCTGACATACCTTGCCAATAGTATAGCACCTAAAATACCCGCTGCTATTCCAAATAAGGTTCCCGTATAGGTATTTTTTCGACCTTGACTTACTGCTTTTTGAACGTCATTTAAGGAAATACCTACCGCTACAACACCTAGCTGCTTACACTTACGGTCGAAAATTGGTGTAAAGGAACGAAGGGATGTCCCTAAAGTGCCCTTTGATACAGAAATATGTTCTTTTCCATGTAAGGCAATCGTCTCATCCCCGCCGACGAATTGCTTTCCTATCTTGGCAGGATCGGGATGCGACTTACGAATTTTATTCATATCCATCACCACAACAAATTGTACATTAGTAAGACGGCGGGTTTCCTCTGCAAACTCTTGAATAGAACTTTCCTTTTCTTGCTTACCCAAAGTTTCCGTTACAAGTTGTGAATGTGCTACCATACGCGCCACATTGGTTGCTTTTTCTTCCTGATCCTTTTCTATGCTCGCCGCTATTGTTCTACTGATTAGTAAATCAGTCACGAGCAATGAAAGAGCTACTACACTACAAACCAATATCGTTATTGTCGCTTGTAGGCTCCATTTTCTTCCTTTCATAATTTCTCTCCCCACTCTCTTGGAACCCATGGCACTGTATCCCTTTGCAAGCTGTCATTTACCAGCATTTTCATAATCCTGAATATTTTTTTGTTAGCCATACCTAATTGGCCTATAGCTTCAATCATATTAGTATACCCACCAGCAAAATAATACAAAAGTGGTAAAACCTAAAGATTTATAAGTCTTATAACTAGACTGTTTTCACATACTTTGTTGCTATTTACCAGGTAGTGAGTTGTGGTTGATTTCCCCTCCAGATGCTCGCTTTCCGCGGGGCGGCGGTGCTCCCGCAGTAGTCTCGAACTTCCGCTCCAATCAACTTTAAATAGTTTCGTTTTAATAACAACAGTCTTTACGAAAAGAGCCTATAAATAAAAAGAGGAGAATCATCTACATACGGCAGATGATTTGCCTCCTTTTACTTTAAATCGACTTTTTCAATCCCCTTTTTACCATTTGAGGATTATTGAGTTGGTTGCTTAGTTAATGATTCTAAAAGAATCAAACAATATCATTTCCAAGCTTTAAAATTCGAACCAGAATTAAAGCGATTCATGAATTTCCTTAATACCGGATAAACGAATGGTCAAAACCTTTTGCTGTTCCACTTTTAAAGACAGGGTTTGTTGATGTAAATCAAGATTACAAATACGGCCCTTGCATTTTTGTAACGATTCATTTTGATAATAGGTAATGGTCATTAAGCAATTTTTTGATAATTCTTTTAAGAACATTTACTCTCTCCTTTCTTACTAGTGGTTTGTATGAAAAAATATTCTATAATGATTGACTAGCTAGAAAAGGTGGAGGGACGGGCATCCGCTTTATAAGTCTTTTTACTTTTTATATCAGAAATTAGGGAACGCTTACATCGATTTTTGAACAACTTCCATTTAAACAAATTTGGCTTGGATATACTAAGTCCACTCCTGTTTAATGGCATTCAATGTCCAATTGACATGTTTTGTGAAACACCGGTTTCCATTGGACGTTTGCAACAGCTGCTGTAACATATGCTCCTACTCGGCGATTAAAAAGATCTGGAATCACATATTCCTCGTAAAGGTCCTGAAATTCAATCCAGCAATTGCATAAACTACAAGCTTCATATCCTCATTGATTGTTTTCCCATGAACGTCAAAGGTACCACCAAAATGCAAGGGAATGCGCGGACATTATTGATTTGATTTGGGAAACCCGAGTGTCCGGTTCCTGCTACAAGTGCTCCCGCTTTTGTTTCCTCTAAAGGCATTATTCCGGAACCGGATTGGCTATGGCAAAAATGAGTTATTTTAACAATATAGTATCGGCGCATTTGACTTAAAAAACTTAGTTTATCATCCGTTCACACTATTTTATTATAGTTTTTAACTTAATAATTTCATTAAGAGTGTTGCTAATATAACAGTGGCAGCACCACCAAGTCTTGTTGAAACTTGTGCAAACGGCATTAATGACATACGGTTGGAAGCGGATAAAATGGCTACATCGCCTGTTCCTCCTAAACCGCTGTGACAGCCTGTTACAATCGCTGAATCAACTGGATACATATTCATAAATTTCCCAACAACATACCCAGTCCCTACCATCGTTATAACAACTACAGAACAAACTAAAACATAAGCTGGAGTTATAATTTTGACTACATCTTCTAATGGGATATAGAGCATACCTAACCCAACCATTAGAGGCCATGTTAAACTTGTGGAAATAAATTTGTATAAATGATAGGCGCCCTGTTCCATTTTTGCAGGCATCACTTTCAAACATTTGACAAGTGTTGCAGCTACAATCATGAGTACAGGACCTGGAATGCCAAGAAATTTATGCGCTAGGCTTCCGAAGATGAAGAAACCGCAGGCAATCAATAATCCGGCACCCATTAGTGAAAAATCAACTGGTTTATTAATATTTGTTTCTTGGGTGATCCCGTCGCCACCTTTCGTTTTCACTAATACACCATTACCAGTAAGTTCCGGTTTTTTCTCCCCTAAACGTTTCAGTAAACCGGCACAAATAATCGCTATGATATTTCCAATGACAGCGGCCGGAATCATTTGGGATACAAATGTTTCAGCAGATGCACCTAAAATTTGAGAATATGCCAGGGAAAGCGGTAAGATTCCTTCTCCAATTCCTCCGCCAATAATTGGTACAACAATAAAGAAGAATGTATGTTTTAGATCATATCCTAACATTGAACCTACTAAAACTCCCGCTGCAACAGCAACAAGCGTACCTACCACGAGTGGAACAAACATACGCGTAAATCCTTGTAATAATACTTGACGGTTCATACCAAGAATACTGCCTGCAACTAAACAAGATATATAAAGGTAAAGGAAGTTAGATGTTTTCATCAAGGTTGTTACCGCTTCCATTGCAGCCGGATTAACCAAATTATAAAATACCATAATAGACGGGATTAAGAGCGCTAAAATCGCCGGACCACCAATATCTTTCACTATAGGAATTTTCAACCCTATATCCCCAAGTAAAATTCCCATAACCATGATAACGGCAAAACCACCAATCATATCAGGCGGGAGCTGATTATATACTGATGCACCATAAATAATAAGCGCCAAGGCTATATAAAGAGGTAGCGGAATAACGCCTACTTTCACCTCTTTAAGTTTGGATAAAAAGCTTTGGTTATCTCCTTTTTCTTCAATATAAGGAAGCGGTTTCATTTTCATTGCTGATTTCATTTTTTAACCTCCTGTTATTTGACTCCTATTATTTGCTATCCTTAATTTAAGTGATTTTCAAAAAACTTTATAGCTTATGTAACTTTTGTAAGCGTTTTTTAATTAAAAAAAGTAAGCAAATCCACTTACAATAGATGATTACGAATTCAGTATTGTTGAGGAAACGGAAAAGAATAAAAAAAATCATTATGTTCCATTTAGCTTAACTTGAAAACGGGCAATTTATTGTAATTGCCCATATTGTAAATCAATCAATTTTAAGATGATGTATTAAGTTAAATGAGAATTCTTCTAAAGTATTACGTTTTCATCATCGTTAAGGGAACAAGTAAAGAAGACGCGGGAGAAGTAACTCGACAAACTAACAGCATTTCTTCAAAATTCATTTAACCATAAGGATGACCGGTTAATTGAATTTTAAGGAGGAGATAGCGAAGAATCCAGTCATTGGTCTGGATTTGGTAAAAGGTGAAAGTCAGGTTCAAGCATTCTTGGATAAAAAATAATGGCTCTTTTCGTAAAGATTGTTGTTTTTAAAACGAAACTATTTAAGGCTGATTGGAGCGGAAGTGCGAGACTCCTGCGGGAGCAGCGGGACAGGTGAGACCCCACAGGCGTTTACGCCGAGGAGGCTCACCGCCCGCACCAAGGAAAGCGAGCATCTGGAGGGGAAATCAACCACAACTCACTACCTGGTAAATAGCAACAAAGTATGTGAAAACAGCCAAAATAATAGAACGAAACTTTCCAAACATAGTTCAGTGGAAGGCATGCACTAATTTAGCATAGCATGAAATTTTTTAAGTTTTTCATCGAAAAACTATTAGCTGGTTTAGCTGTAAGAAAAACAACCTTCAAGAATTCTTCAAGCATGTTTTTGTAAGGAATGGAATAAATTCAGATGAAGACCAATTTGCCGAAGAGAGTGATATAAATGAAACCAATTACCTTTAAAGCATTTGCAATCACTAATGAAATTGATTTGAACAAAATCGCCATTCATTGCGGCATTCCTAAAAAATTCACCTGGGAAGAGCCTTTAATCCTCAAAGGTGATATTCTAAATTCCATCCTTAATAAAAAGATGAATGAATCGCAACAGGTGCTGGTTTTTTCCTTTGGCAGCATTGTCTTCATTAATTCCTCACACGCTGATGAGATAAAAGAGTTTTCAACCTATATCCAATCGTTCGAGCCTGATATTGATCTCGTCCATGTAGATCGATATACGGACGATTACAGCCTTCACATTAGAGAAACTGATAACATCAAGCTGACCGACGAATATGTAGCGGTGCCTAAATATGAATTTTTCTACCCTGAATTAATTTCCACTGTTCTCGCAAAATCGGTGGCACTCGAAAAAACTGAGGAACAGCTCGGAAAAATCCATGACAAGCTCGAAACCATGATAGACCGACTGGAAAAAGGCAAGCTAAGAATCGGCAACAAGGAACTAGCGAGGACGACGGCAAAAATCGTACGTCACGAGTATAATACCCTTGCGTATATCATGATTCTGGATAAACCTGATATTACATGGACAAGCAGCGTTGCGGGCGAATTTTATGACAGGATGCTGAATTTTTTTGAATTGAATGATCGGTATAAAATCTTGAAAAGTAAAACAGAAATTTTATATAACATTATGGATGGGTTTTCTAACATCAGCCATTCGATAAGGGGGCTATTCGTTGAATGGATCATTGTCATTCTCATTGTCTTTGAGATTATCTTGACGATTTTAGAAATTGTAGGATGGATTCCATGAATCCTGATTTAAGTGGCATAGAAACTTTGAAGAAGTAGGGAAACCAAATTTCCATAATAGATTTGGGTATCCGAAAACAGGTATTATTTGTGACAAATAAGAACGAAATGAAAAACTACTTCAATAAGGGGGTTGCTCCGTCAACCTGTTTCCTGCGGAACTAAAAAGCAGTAGACATTTTGCATCCTCAATGTATTCATTTCCGATTCATCTTGACAGCTCATTTTTTCATTTGTATATTCCTCAACCTTTAGCCCTTTTTAAGCCAAAAATCCCCTTAAGATACCATTGTATCTTAAAGGGAAACTATTAATAGAAAATCCAAGCAGTCTTAATTCTCTCGTTTTATCTTAGTCCATATTGTTTTGGACTTGCCCAAAACTTTCGAACTTCTGTTCAAAATAACTTGAAGTAAGATCAGAAATATGAACGCCAGTATTTTTTGTTGTATGTATAAAGAGACCATCCCCTAGATAAATACCTACGTGGGTTATCTCTTTACTTAAATCTGACTCTTTAAAAAATACTAAGTCCCCTGCCTCTGGATTTTTGAGTTTCCGCAGCAAGGAATAGTAGTCCGCTGCCGAACTTCGTTTAACGGAAATTCCCTGCTCCTTCATGACCCAATAGATAAATCCGCTGCAATCCATTCCAATAATCGGGTCGTATTCACCAAAAACATAAGGAAATCCACGTAGAGTATATGCATACTTTATGACATCAAGAGCTTTATCATAGGAAGCCTTTTGATTTGCATAAAATGGATACAAGGGACTGCTGTATATTTGAAGATACTGCCCCTGCATCAAACTATCAGTTGGTAAAGCGTTACGCTTTTTGATTGTTTCCACAGATACACCGTAATTTTCCGAAATGCTTTTAAGGKTTTCATTATTTTTAACGACATGCTCTCCCTTAGGTGTAAACGTTTTAAACTCGGCTTGGAATTGTGCAAAATATTCTTCTGTGATAGATCTCACCTGAACTGTCTCTGCTCCATATCCAGAATTAACAAACTGATTCCCCCCCAGATAGATCCCAGCCGTCACGATTTTTGAGCTTTCCTTTTCCAGAAAAAATATAACATCTCCAGCCTTAGGAGTATCTGTAACCATTCCTTGCTTATAATAGCCTTCAACT
Organism: Peribacillus sp. P4_B1; assembly: GCF_056402395.1. Taxonomy (NCBI): domain Bacteria; kingdom Bacillati; phylum Bacillota; class Bacilli; order Caryophanales; family Bacillaceae; genus Peribacillus; species Peribacillus sp. P4_B1. Next base: position 6,180 of record NZ_JBFUHM010000043.1, on the reverse strand, counting down.
GACAAACGGTCGATGGGCACCTGTTGTCGGGAGAGTACCCAATAAATCAACCCGCTAGAATCGAACCCATTTATCGGTGTCTCTTCTTCAGCCGCTTTTTTAAATCCTATAAAAGTTTTTGCATAATTCCCAATTTGTTTCCCTCTCTCTGTCCATTGATAGATGGAAGGAGTATAAACCGTCTGAATGATTAACTTCTGGCCCACATATAACGTACCATCCGGTAAACCATTCGTCTTCATTAATTGCTCTGCCGATATATCATAATTCGCTGCAATCGATTCAACCGTTTCCTGGGAGGATACGGTGTGCACTTGCTCTGCCGCTTCAACTTTTAAGCCAGGTAAAAAAGTAAAACCAACCATCCCCAGCAATAAAAGCAACATACTACCTAATAATTTTTTCCCCATTTTAATCCCTTCCTTATAACCAAAAATATCTTTTAAAAATAGAGTCATACAATCATGCAGATTTTCTTCCTTCTTAATGAAATTATAAAATTCTGCAATAATAAATATTCCATGTACTACTTTAACACAAAAATACTATTAATTGGGTTACCTTCCACTTTTTCTTATTGAGCAAATCCGTATTGATTTCCCCTCTAATTTGAATGCATGATTATGCAAGCATTATACATTTCAAAAGGCCGCCAAATACGGTATCAAATAAATAATCTTTGAATCTAGGGCGGTGAAAGGGCAATTTCTCAAAGAAGTATTTCAGGGTGCAGCAATCCAAATACCTGCTATGATTAGAGAGAAAACTATTCTTATGATCATTGGAAAATAAACAATCAAATCTGAAAAAATGATTGTTCGACCTAACAAAAAATTATAGTATATACATAATTTATCTATCCGACCATATATTCTGACTTAACATTCAAAAGGCCGCCAATTGGCGGCCTTCTTATGGGTGCTAACGCACCCATTACTTTAAATGCAATCCTTTACAAACTTTTTAAATTAGACTGTTTTTATTGTTTTGTCATCACTTATGAAACCTATGAAATTGGTAATTAGAATATAAATTAGGAAAAACAATCACTCTTCTATTGCCAGAAGGCCTATAATCATGCCTGGATAGATGTGCGATTATATAAACAAAGAGCCAAAATATGGAACCTACAGGATAACTGTCAAAAGGTTAGCGTTTCGACCATTTAACCACTTTTTTGTCAGGAGAAAGACTAGGATTGTACCCAAAATGAATTAAATTCAACAACAATAGCTACTTTACAGTACCAATATTCCATCCCGTCAGTCTACTAATCCTATATTCAGAACAAAATTTATTTATTAGGCACTAAAAATACTGTTTTTTTAAAGTAAATAAACATATTAAATATACTTAACCCTAAAATTATAAGAAACATATATAAGGAAATAACGTCTCCTGCTAAATTTAATTCATCAGCTATGTATCCCATAATAATAAGATTAATACTTGAAACAATTATTGACATTAATGAAATGATACTAACAGTGAATCCATTAACAAGGTTACGACGTTTCTTAGCCAATAAAATAATGGAAATTATAAATAAACTAATTATTAAAGTAATAAAAACTAATCTTAAAAAATCGTAAATTTCCAACCCTTCCATAGTTACCCTCCCTATTATTCTATTCCTGTATATATTACCACAAAAAACCATTTTCCCAGAAATGGAAACGGCTTAATTGTTCTGAATTGCTATTAACTTTTCAGTAACGGCTTCGTTGTTATTCATATTATATCAGCATACAACTAAACTGCCCAAGAGCGGCCGCAGCACCCTCTGTTATATGAAATAAGTATTCAATTATAAAAAAAAACAGTTTGATTACTTTTGTGCTCCTTTCATTCAATAAAAGCGCTTGATTATGGAGGTTTTTCCACACCACAGTGTTGCTTAATACCCTCCTATAAACTAAACCGCTTGCTTATATTTATTTAATTTGCTAATATAACTGACGAACGTTCGTTAAATTAGAGGTGATATTATTGAAAAGCGATGAAATTAAGGTAGCAGCTTTAAAATATTTTACGATCCATGGTTATGAAGGAGCATCCCTATCTCTAATAGCTGAAGAAGTCGGCATGAAAAAGCAATCCATTTACGCCCATTTTAAAGGCAAGGATGATCTTTTTCTGAAAGTTTTACGTGATGCGAAAGAGGCGGAGCTATCTTCAAAACTCCAATATTTCAGTAAAGTTGATTCAAAAAATCCAGAAAAAGATTTATACGGATTTCTACAATTGATCATCGATCTCTTTCAAAAAAATGAGCATTTAAAGTTTTGGCTGCGTATGTCCTTTTTTCCGCCAGCCCATCTTGAAAAAGCAATCGCACAGGAAGTCATGGATATCGAGGAAAAGGTGCAGGCGATATTGGAAAGAAAATTTCAGGATTGGATCAATGCTAAATTAATCGTCGAAGAAGCAGCAATTACGCCGACCTTTGCTTTCTTAGGAGTAGTTGATTCCATTATGCTGGAGCTTGTATACGGCAATGATGAGAAACGGCTGAACGATAAATTAGCATCCTCTTGGAAAGTATTTTGGAGAGGTATTTCACAAAAATGATTCACATGGAAAGAGGTGTTAATACATGAATAAACCAATTAATGAACAAAAGGCGATATTAATTATTCTTCTAAGCAATATATTCATTGCCTTTCTAGGAATTGGACTCATCATCCCCGTAATGCCATCGTTTATGAATATCATGCATTTATCAGGAAGTACGATGGGCTATCTTGTTGCCGTATTTGCAGTATCACAACTTGTTATGTCACCATTCGCAGGTCGTTGGGTCGACCGTTACGGCAGAAAGAAAATCATCATTATCGGCTTATTCCTTTTTGGTGTTTCAGAACTTATCTTTGGTATAGGCACGAACGTATCCGTTATATATATATCAAGGATCCTAGGGGGAATTAGTGCCGCCTTTATTATGCCAGGTGTTACTGCATATGTTGCAGATATTACATCAGTTCAGGAACGGCCAAAAGCAATGGGGTATATTTCGGCCGCCATTAGCTTGGGCTTTATTATAGGACCTGGTATCGGTGGTTTTATTGCGGAATATGGTATACGTTTGCCATTCTTTCTTGCGGCAGCCATTGCTTTTTTAGCATGCCTTGCATCAATATTTATTTTAAAAGAACCGCTAACAAAGGAACAGCTTGCAGAAGTTTCTGCTAATACAAAAGAAACAAACTTTATAGACGATTTAAAAAGATCACTTAACCCGCTTTACTTTATTGCGTTTATCATCGTATTTGTACTTGCTTTTGGTTTATCAGCATATGAAACTGTTTTCAGCCTATTTTCTGATCATAAATTTGGCTTCACGCCGAAGGATATTGCAACTATCATTACAATTAGCTCAATCTTCGGAGTTGTTGTCCAAGTATTTATGTTTGGAAAACTGGTAGATATCCTCGGTGAAAAGAAACTGATTCAATTATGTTTAGTCATCGGGGCAATATTCGCGGTGGCTTCCACATTGATATCTAGCTTTTTGGCAGTACTGGTGGTAACTAGCTTCATCTTTCTTGCATTTGACTTACTTCGTCCGGCATTGACGACATTTTTATCAAAAGCCGCCGGGAAAGAGCAAGGGTTTGTTGCTGGAATGAACTCAACCTATACGAGCTTAGGGAATATCTTCGGACCAGCAATGGGAGGAATACTATTTGACGTAAACATCCACTATCCTTATCTTTTTGCTGCTGTCATTATGGTCATTGGCCTAGGTATTACAGTCATTTGGAAAGAAAACCGATTAGCAGATAGTTTAGCTTAATAACGAGGCGCCATTTGAATAATAAAGGCCAAGATTGCCCTAATATGATTTTTCAAAGTACATTTCGAGCTGGAAACTCTTAAACTTGTATTATACTTTGCCTTTAAACAAAGATCCCCTGTCCATTTTGGGCAAGGGGTCTTTATGCGTCAAGGGGTTAAGAAGCTTTTACTCGATGCGGACTTTTAGGCCCTTATATCATGATATTCATGAGCCGGTGCGCTAGGGATATCGGTTTTTTTATTGAAAGTGTCTTAGCCTGGGTTATATGTCAAAATGTTTACGGTAGCACAGTTCCAAACGCTTATCGCATTGGCTGAAGCTCGTTTATTATTTTTTCGCTGAGTGATCATCGTTTCACGGGTGCAGCACTTGTACCTTATCTCCTATTTCTATGGACAGCAAATCCTCACCTACTACAACTGTTCCTTCATATGTTTCTTTTGTTCTTCCGGGCAAATTAGCTTTTTCTTCTGTTAATCCACCTAATAATACAATATGTGAATACACAGCAAGCTTTGGTTGTATTTGGCTAAAGACTTTACCTGCTTCCTCGGGTGTAGTGTGAAGGTCAAGAATATTGGATATCGATTCTGATTCATTATCAGGTCTTGCGGCTGCAACCTCATGAATGACTACGTCAGCACCTTTAGCAAATTGAATTAGATTTTCATTATAACGGGTGTCACCTGAGATAACTACTGAATGTCCTTTGTAATTAACCCGATAACCGAAAGCAGGTTCAATTGATTTATGGTCAACCTTGAAAGCTATTACCTCTATTCCCTTTTGTTGATACACAACGCCTTCCTTGATATCATGTGCTATAATACTCGCTCCTTCAACGTTTCCATTTCCAGAGTCTTCCCTTGCATCCAAATCGGCTTTATAAGCTTTATTCATTTGCAACATCATTTTCTTTGTTCCCTTAGGTCCCCAAATGTTAAAGGCTAGCTCTCTTTTCCCACCTGTTGGCAAAGAACCTGTAAGCCATATGTCTGGGATGCCAATCGTATGATCCGAATGCAAGTGTGAAAGGAATAACTTGTCAATACTGCCTGGTAACATATTCGCTTTATATAATTGCAAAGCAGTTCCACGTCCTGCATCAAAGAGGAGTTTTTCATTACCAACTTCCACAAGGGTAGCGGGACCGGACCGGGATGTACTTAAAATAGGAGAACCTGTTCCTAATAGAGTTACTTTAAAATCCGATTGCRTTCCAGCAGATTGGCCAAAAGAAGGAAGTAATAATGATAATGATAGTATGATTGAAACTACCAACAAAAAACTAATAGAGGTATTCCTTATTCTTTTCTTCATAGCAAAATCCTCCTTAAATTATTTGACTTTACTCTGGGGATTCTGTCCCAGCCTCCTTCCGATGTTTGTTTCGAATAGAAAACGATGTTTCGGTATTATTTTCCACAAATAAATACTACAGTATTTTCAATATTCAATCAACTATACCTAAAGCAATTTAGGATTTACAATTCGAATGCTGTTTCAACATTTCATCAAGAACAACAAGATAGCGGAAGATTATTAATTACAGGTCCCAGTTCGTGATTGAAATTGAAAATAATCCATAAAAAATATTGGATTTTATTTTGGTTCAAATGTTCATACTAAATAAAAAATACATGTTAAAGAAGGAGTTTATATGCCAAATCAAAAAAATAATGACCATAATCCAGGCCAACATAAAAGCCGGGACAGTCGATTAAATACAGAAGATGATCCTTTCGGCATACTTAAACAAGAAATGGAAGTGGATACAGATGTCAATGAAGATCCAAATCGGGAAAAATTATTAGATGAATCAGTTGTTTCTTTTCTAAAATCGAAAGAAGGACAGGAATATTAGAGAAGGAATTGTGCTCGCTAATGGGGTGTTTTTATAGCCAACTAATCCACCATTTTCACCTATCCTCCGATTAAATGATTCAGAAAAAGCTAGAAGACAAAGACAGAGTCATTTCTTACCAAAGGAAGACAGATCAAGGTGCCACTCATGAAGCTTTTGGGTGGCCCTTTTTGTATTGTTTTCTAAAATGTTGGTTAGATTAACTACTTTAATTTTTAATGTTTTCTTATTCGTAAGATTTCAAATATGTACAGAGTACAAGGTTTCTTGAACAAAAGGGCACTGTGACCCATCAGGTTAGCATAACTGGCCTCCACCCCTTGGATAGGCATGACGAAGGATTGAGAGGGCAATTGACCCACGGGGGAAAGCCTCCAGGGACGGTGTGGGGATGTACATTGCATGGTAAAATATGGAGTGGTGCTGACTCCTTTATTTATGAAGCCAAAATGATCTGACCTCATTTCAATTACCCGGAAATCCAATTACAAGGGTTATGAAATCCTGCGAATAAGTG
>NZ_JBFUHM010000042.1:0-37957 GCF_056402395.1 Peribacillus sp. P4_B1 | reverse complement strand
TGGAAAAGGCTTCTTTCCATGGTTTTCACGATCTTGATTGATTTCTTCTTGAAGACGCCCTTGATACGCTCGTGTTTCTTTACGAACGATTTTCTTTTCAAATTTCCGTTTATTCGCACTGGCTTTCACATGTGTGGAATCCACGAAAACGTGTTCAGCACTTATTAACTTTTTATTAGCAGCTGTCATTAAAATGCGATAGAAAATCTGTTCAAACAGGTCTGTATCTTTAAAGCGTCGCTCATAATTTTTCCCAAACGTGGAGTAGGAGGTACTTTATCATGGAAACCATAGCCTAAGAACCAACGGTAAGCCATATTAGTTTCAACTTCTTCAATCGTTTTACGCATGGAACGAATACCGAAGGTGTATTGAATGAATGTTAGTTTAACTAAAATAACTGGATCAATACTTGGGCGTCCTACCTCTGAATACATCTCTTTCACCAAGTCATAAATGAAAGTGAAGTCAATGGCAGCCTCCATTTTACGAACCAAATGGTTCGGTGGCACCAGTTGATCTAACGTAATCATTTCAAGTTGATCTCGCTGAATAGAATCATGTTTAGAAAGCATCCTCATCACCTCAAGTTTTAATACTTCTATTTTAAAAMAAAAGCGACTCAGGGCAAAASTGTTTATCTAAAAGATAAGACAAAGTTGATTGGARCGGGTGTACGAGACTCCTGCTTAGAAAAGCGCGTCTAGGGGAGACACCAAAGGCGAAAGCCGAGGAGGCTCCCCGACCGCCCGCGGAAAGCGAGTGCCTGGAGTGGAAATCAACGGCCAAATTGTACAACTCATAAAAAAATAGACAAACTCGATTTTCATCGAGTTTGTCTACAGTCTGAAACCGGCTTATTAAGCCGGTTTTGTTTTATTCCTCAAAAAAATCAGCAAATCCATCACTGTTGATTCTATCGGAATAGGGGTTCTCATCATTTACATTCTTTGCATCCAAATTTGTTTCGATGACTAAACGGGGACTCTGTGATGGCTCCCTGATGATACGGTCGTTCAGCTCTTTAAAATCCGGTGCATTCTTATTGCCGGGTTTGTTTGGTTCCAATAAAACCACCTCCATTAGTATCTTTGCAATAAATGATGTGGTGTATTCATGAATATTCTTTGGTTTGGGAAAGATAAAAGGAATGAGGAGGAGATCATGATGACCAAATGGAACGAACAAGCCGCTCCCAATAATAATTTAAAGGCAAGTGATTTTAACCAGGATGAAGCAGAAAAAGCAAAAGTGGGTTCAAAAACCATTGATGGGGATCAATTGAATGATTTAAAAATCCAACGGGAAATCAGGAAACAAAATATATAAGAAAAGAGCTTCCTGGGTGCGGTACAATTAACATGGATTATGCAGGGAAAAACGCTTGGCGGTTAAACCAAGCGTTTTTTGTCCAAAATGAATTCCATGATGGGATTCATTTTGATCATGAACGCTTTTGCTTTTTAAGTGAAGATGGTTGAGTGAAGGACCCGGTTTCTTTTGTAGTGGTACCTTGCCCCTCAACCTGAGAAGAACCTAAACGGGTTTGTGATGCATCTTTCTTGTGTTTTCCATTCATGTTTATCACCTCGATATTACTTTCCCTATTTCCTTTGCATCCTATACATATATTGAAGGTGAAAAGGACAGGTTAGAAAGAAGAGGAGGTGTGTGTTGATGTCAAAAATCGGTGTTGAAGAATCATTAACGAATATTCAGGAAGCACTTCGTGAAAAAGGTTTTGATGTTGTGGAGATTAAACAAGAAGCTGACGCAAAAAACGTGGATTGTTGTGTGGTAACAGGATTGGATACTAATGTGATGGGAATTAGTGATACTTCATTAAAAGCGTCTATCATTGAGGCAAATGGTTTATCGGCTGATGAAGTGTGCCGCGAGGTTGAAAATAAAGTGAACGCAATTCAATAGTTCAAAAAGTGCCTAACCTTTACCGGTTTAGGCACTTTTTTCCTGTTTAAGGATGTTGTGCAATGGAAATTGCCGCGTTCAATTCCACAGCTACATTACCTTTGATCGCTCTTGAAATCATACAAGAAGCTTCAGCTTTTTCAGCAAGCTTCCTCGCCTTTTCAGCCGCTTTTTCAGATGTATCCGGTGCTAATACAAGTGTAGGGCGATGAATGATCTTCTTGTAGGTGAATACACCATTCGTAACATCCACTATGGCTTCCGATTGCATGGTCAAGCTGGCCTTTTTTATATGGGCTCGCTCTAACATGGCAGCAAAGGTAATGATATAGCAGGTCGAGGCCGCTCCAAGCAGCATTTCATCGGGATTTGTGCCGATCCCTGGCCCCTCCATTTCCATAGGGATACTTATCTGTGTTTGAAGATTCCCTGATTGAATCATGCCGATATCATTTCTGCCGCCGGGCCATTCTGCGGTTAAATGAAAGTGATGTATAGTCATTTTAAAACCTCCTTACTATTCTCTAGTGTAAACGATTAAATAGGTCAAGTATTCGATTTTGCTCAATCGGCCGAATAAAGTGCCCGTTCGGTCTAATTATCACCGATTGGGACATAAAAACCTGCCGAATAATCTAAAGGAATCGGCCCATTAAAAGCTTGGTAAAACAAAAGGCAGAGGCATTAGGCTATTTTAAGCACAATATTGGATAGGCTTTTCTATAATGATATAGATAGTTCTATATAAATAATAATTCATTACGGAAGGGCTGAAAAGTTGACTACATTGAGCAATATGTTCGATTTGACTAATAAGACGGCAATCATTACCGGAGGAGGAAGAGGATTGGGCAAACAGATTGCTATGGCTTTGGGGGAGGCTGGCGCTAATATAGCCATTGCTTCACGAAATCTTCCTGTATGTAAGGAAGTATGTGAACACTTGCAATCAATGGGTGTTAATGCCATTGCCTTTGAATGTGATATAACGAATGAGAGTGACATTGATCTTGTGGTACAGGAAACGGTTGCTCAATTCGGTACGATTGATATTCTCGTCAATAATAGCGGCACGTCCTGGTCAGGTCCATTTGTGGATCTTCCCAAGGATAAGTGGGAAAAAGTATTGAATGTAAATGTTACAGGTACATTCTTGTTTTCACAGGCTGTAGCGAAGGTTATGATACAGCAAAATTCCGGAAAAATCATTAATATCGCATCCGTGACAGGTCTTGGCGGTACGTTTCCTGAGGTATTGGATACCATAGCTTATAACACCAGTAAGGGTGCCGTCATTACAATGACTAAAGATTTAGGAGTTAAACTTGCAAGATACGGCATCCAGGTCAATGCGATAGCACCTGGATTTTTCCCGACCAAAATCACAAAGGGAATTCTTGAGAAATCCAATTATGACATATTAGGTAATACTCCGGCTCGCAGGTTTGGCAATGAAGATGATTTAAAGGGAGCCGCCGTATTTTTAGCCTCACAGGCTTCTGACTATATGGTTGGTCATGTTTTGATCGTTGACGGGGGAACATCGGCATTAGCATAAATGGAGGAGAAAGGAAGGAAAGATATATATGGCTAAGGAATCAAATTTTTATAAAGGGCTTAAACTACTAGGAGTACAAAAAGAGCAAGAGCTGAATCACAAATTTCAAAATCTGCTGAATAACCGGGAATTAATTGAAACAGTAAGCGACAATGCACAATTGCAGATTCCAAAAATAAATAGGATGCAGGAAGCCTCAGAAAGAATGTCCATCATCATGAATTACCCAACAAAAAAAGATGTAGCGAGTCTTGCAAAATTAGTCATCCAGCTCGAAGAAAAAATTGATAGGTTAGAAGAGTTACTTATGGATAGGGACGGGAATGTCAGAGGGAATTCTTCATTTCGTAATAAACGGAATGCTTATTCATCGCGTAAAAAGTTAAAGAAATCAGGATGGGAATCCAATGAAATAGAAGGGAGTAAAAAAAGGTTAGCGGATTTTATGAATGAGTCCTTATTATTAAGTGCCCAGTTGCCTAAATTCGATTCATTTGGACAGGGGAATTCAAATGTCTAAACGGAAAGTGCAGAAACATCAGTCCGAACCCATATCTAAATGGAAGCATTTTTTGGATATTCCCAATCAGCCTATGCCTGAAGTGGGTCTGACGTCGAAAAAAGAGGTGTGGAAAAAAAACAAATCAACGCTCTGGTATTATCCGTCGGCACAAAAAAAATATGATGTGCCGGTTTTTCTTATATATTCACTAATCAATACTCCATTGATTCTTGATTTGTCCCCAGGGAATAGTTTAATAGAATCTTTTGTAAATGAAGGTTTTGATGTATATTTGCTTGATTTCGGAAGCCCGGGTTTTGAAGATGGCGAGATATCGATCGAAGATTATATCGTCGATTATATTCAAAAAGGAGTGCAGCGTGCATTACGTCACTCTGGAGCATCAGAAATTACAGTTATGGGGTTTTGTCTCGGCGGTACGTTAGCAGCGATATATGCTGCCATTGCCGACGAGCCGATCAAGAATTTGATCCTCTCCGTTACACCGGTAGATTTCAGCGCCTCAGAATTTTTTGATCAATGGCAGGAAGCATTAAAAGAAGGGACCGTGGATTTTGACGAGACGATTGATATTTATCAAACGATCCCAGCAAGTGCAGTTAAATATGGAATCCGTTTAATTACATCTCCTATATATATATCACCCTATTTATCTTTATTGAATAAAGCGGATGATGCTGAATACGTTCAAAATTGGCGCCGTTTCAACGCGTGGACCAATGGGCATGTGCCATTATCAGGAGCAGCTGCAAAACAAATAACGAAGGATCTTTTGATGAAAAATCGCTTGGTTAATGGTGGTTTTAAGGTTAGGGGGAAAAAGGCGAAGCTTTCGAAAATTGATGCTAGTGTTTTGGTCACAGCAAATAAGTATGATCGTTTGGTCCCTCAGGAGATGATTTATCCGGTAATGGAGCATCTAACATGTAAGGATAAGACATACAGACTACTGAAAAGTGGACATGCATCCAAACAATATTCAGGTAAACTCCCATATTATTTGAAGGAATGGCTACCGGGGCGTTCTTCACCAATTAAATAAGTTACTGGGGGAAGTGAAATGTACGTATTGAACGACAGTGAAGATATTAAAATCATGCCGGTTTTGGCGTATATAGGCTTTGCATCACTGATATTTTCAAAATTCTTTGCAACATTACCGGATTATTAAAGTGATAAATGAAAGGGCTGGCTCGGCAAATAGAGCTAGCCCTTTATTGTATTATCGATACTATTTTACCCGTTCTTCAAGAGGTGAGAATTTCTTTATCCCCAGGTTCTGCAGTGGTTTTTCCAAAGGACATATGTGCGATGAGTTTCCATTCCCGAGGAATATCCCATGCCTTCTTCACTTCTTCATCGATTAAGGGATTATAATGCTGAAGGCTTGCACAGAACCCCTCGATTTCCAATGAAGTCCATACGCAAATTGTAAAATGCGAGATGATTGGTTCGACCAAATCGGAAAGTTATCGGCATACGTTTTGAATTGTTCTTGAAGCCCATCAATAATGGCCTGGTCTTAAAAGAATAAAACCATACCATAACCATTTTTAAATGACTTCTTTTTTTCTACCGTTTTTCCAAAATCTTTGTCCCCGGCGGTTTTTCGTAATGTTTCTCTCGTGATATCCCAAAATTGGTCATGGCTTTGATCACTTAAAACAATCACTCTTGCACTTTGGGAGTCGAAAGCGGAAGGGGAATATTGAACGGCATGATCGATAACTTCTTTAATCCTTTATCAGATACAACACTTACCTTGCTAAGGGAATAATAAGAGCGCCTATCTTCAATTGCGCATAAAAAATCTGTAGCCATATTACACCTCCATTAATTATACCGTTTGACCTGGTTTTAATATTTTATTATAAGTGAATGCGGGTGAAATATTTAAATGAAAGAAAGGTTGACAAATAAATCACTATCATTTATCTTTAAATCAAGATATTTTTATTAAAAGTAATTTACCTCTAGTTGAATATCTCGAATTCGAGATATTATTTTCGGATAATTCATCTCCGTAAGGGGAGATTTATAAAGATTGGAGTGGTACAGATGGAATTAAAAGGATTACATCATGTTTCAGCGATTACAGCTAAAGCGGGAAACAACTTTGAATTCTATACGAGAGTGTTAGGGATGCGATTAATCAAAAAAACGGTGAATCAAGATGATGTTCGTGTGTATCACTTATTTTATGGAGATCAAATTGGGTCACCGGGTACAGAACTGACGTTTTTTGAAATTCCCAATGCTGCCCGCACTCACGAAGGAAACAATAGCATTTCAGAAATTTCTTTAAGGGTTAGGGATGATAGAGCACTTGAATATTGGAAAAAACGGTTTGTAGAATGCAATGTTGAGCATGATGAAATATCGACCCGTTTTAAAAGAAAGGTGCTTTCTTTTAAAGATCCTGAGGGGCAAAGGCTTCTTCTGGTTTCCGATCAGGGTAGTAACGGAATTCAAGCAGGTGTACCATGGGATGGAAGCCCGGTACCGCAAGAGTTTTCCATCATTGGATTAGGACCAGTAAAACTCACTGTACCCAATATTGACCAGACACAAAGCGTACTAACGGAGGTGTTGGGATTCCGGAAATCAGGAACATACCCATCTTCTTTAAGGGGGCAAAATCCGATTGTCGTTTACGAGACAGGTGAGGGTGGAACAGGAGCGGAAATCCATATCGAAGAGAGGAAGGACATCCCTCGAGAACGATTGGGGAGGGGCGGAGTGCACCATGTTGCCTTTCGGGTGGATAATGAAGGGGAACTGAGAAAATGGATGGAAAAAATTAGTGAATCGAATTTTGTGAACTCGGGTTATGTAGACCGCTTTTATTTTCGTTCCCTCTATTTCAGGGAGCCGAATGGCATCTTATTTGAACTAGCGACAGATGGGCCTGGTTTTACTGTGGATGAAGCAGAGCAGCACCTAGGTGAAAACCTTGCCTTACCACCTTTTTTAGAATCGAAAAGACAGGATATTGAATCGAATTTAAAACCGCTGAATACAAAATCAACAAATTAATCACCGGGAAAGGAAGTAATCAGCATGCAAAAGAAAACCGCGGGAATACATCATATAACAGCAATTGTAGGCAATCCTCAAGAGAATGTGGATTTTTATGCTGGGGTATTGGGAATGCGCATGGTCAAGAAAACCGTCAATTTTGATGACCCAGGAACCTATCATTTATATTTTGGGGATGAATCAGGTTCACCAGGGACCATCATCACTTTCTTTCCTTGGCCTGCGGCATACCAAGGGAAAATTGGCTCTGGACAAGTGGGGATTACAACATATGCGGTTCCGGAAGGTTCAATGGATTTCTGGGAAATGCGGTTGAACAGGTTTAATATAGTATTCGAGAAAGTTTCACGTTTTGGAGAGGAATATCTAGAATTTCAAGATCCCCATGGTTTGCAACTTGAACTGGTTGAGCGTAAAGAAGGGAAAAATAGCGAGTGGTCATTCGGTGGTGTACCAGCTTCCAAGGCGGTCAAGGGATTCGGCGGTGCCGTATTATTGACGTCAAAACCGATCAAAACGATGGAACTATTAGAGAAAGTGATGGGCCTGCAAAAAATGGGGGAAGAGGGCGATTACATCCGCTTCAAATCCACATCGGACATCGGAAATTTGATAGATGTTAAAAAAACGGTTTTGCCAAATGGGAACATCGGAGTGGGAACTGTCCATCATCTTGCATGGCGTGCAATCGATAATGAAGATCATAAAGAATGGAGGGAGCATATCGCCAACCATGGCTATGGTGTGACACCCTTTACAGACCGTCAATACTTCGATGCCATTTATTTCAAGGAAGATGGAGGTATACTTTTTGAAGTTGCCACAGATCCACCTGGCTTCGCTCATGATGAAACGAAGGAAACGATGGGTAGTAAATTAATGCTCCCGCCATGGCTGGAAGAAAAAAGGGGAATCATGGAGAAAACGTTACTGCCGGCAGTGCCGAGAGTACTTGAGGAGGATAAATGATGAAGCATATTTTTCAAAAAGGAAGTAATCCAGAAGCGCCATTGCTTTTGCTTTTACATGGCACTGGAGGAACGGAAACAGATCTCTTGCCATTAGCGGAAATGGTTTCACCGGGATCATCCGTATTGAGCGTACGGGGAAATGTACTTGAAAACGGAATGCCCCGTTTTTTCCGCCGGTTATCCGAAGGGGTTTTTGATGAAGAAGATTTGATCTTTCGTACGAAGGAGCTTTATGACTTCTTGGAATCAGCGTCCAAAAAATATGACTTCGACCGTGAAAGAGTGGTAGCATTAGGTTATTCCAATGGTGCAAATATAGCGGCAAGTTTGCTGTTCCATTTCGAAGGGGCATTACAAGGGGCGATTCTTCATCATCCCATGGTGCCTAGACGAGGGATTGCTTTGCCGTCCCTTTCGGATATACCTGTATTTATTGCTGCAGGTAAAAACGATCCGATTTGCCCGGCAGCAGAAACTGATGAACTTAATCAACTTTTACTGCAAGCTGGTGCTACAGTTGATGTTCAATGGGAAAATTACGGTCATCAGTTAACACGTTCAGAGGTTGAGGCAGCGGGTTCATGGTTTCAAAAGAACTTTTTATAAGAATGAGAGGGAATGAAGATGATTTCTGTTAATCCTGAAAGTCTTACTGAACGGGATAATTATAAGTTTTTGACTGGAAGCATTATACCGAGACCTATAGCCTTGGTTACGACACAATCCGAAACCGGTACAATCAATATAGCGCCGTTCAGCTTTTTTAACATAGTCAGTTCAAATCCTCCAATGATTTCCATTTCTGTTCAACGGAAAGAAGGAGCTTCAAAGGACACGGCTCGAAATGCAATTCAAACAGGTGAATTCGTTGTTCATATCACTGATGAGAATAATGTAGCTGATGCAAATCGAACGGCGAAGGAACTCCCATCTGACGAAAGTGAATTGGGTCTTACTAATTTCACGCCGGCTGTCAGTGATAAGGTATCCGTACCAGGATTGCAAGAAGCAAAGGTACGCTTTGAGTGCATATTAGAGCATGCGATACCATTGGCAG
Organism: Peribacillus sp. P4_B1; assembly: GCF_056402395.1. Taxonomy (NCBI): domain Bacteria; kingdom Bacillati; phylum Bacillota; class Bacilli; order Caryophanales; family Bacillaceae; genus Peribacillus; species Peribacillus sp. P4_B1. Next base: position 28,880 of record NZ_JBFUHM010000042.1, on the reverse strand, counting down.
GTTCCCAGAATAAACCCGGTTGTGATTTATTGATAGGGAAAATAGTCTGCTATCATATAGAGCAAGATATTTACCATAATGGCCGAATTGATCAGAATGGGCTAAAACCTGTCGCAAGATTAGCGGGTCATACCTATACAAAACTAGGAGAATTATTTGAATTGGAACGTCCTTAAGAATTGTGGCGACACCTTTAAAAAGATGTCGACTTTTTTTTTTCTATCTTCCGTTATCTCCAAGTCTTGAGCGACTTGCCCGCAAAAAAGCAAGTCTTTACAATCCAAAACAAATACTTGACAATTTTTTCATAGATTGATAAAGTAATAAAAAAATAAATTTCTTATCCAGAGAGGTGGAGGGACTGGCCCTATGAAACCTCAGCAACAGGTCTGCTACGACACTGTGCTAATTCCAGGGGGTGAAACCCTGATAGATGAGACCCTACGTTTTTATTTGTCAGTAACGCACTCTTATTAGAGTGCGTTTTCGTTTTTTCTGGATGCAGGATGAAGGGGAGTATCAATGGAGAACAAAAGGAAGCATGAATTTCAACGGGAAATGAAAGCACGGCATTTAATCATGCTATCGCTTGGGGGGGTGATTGGAACTGGTTTATTCTTAAGTACGGGTTATACGATTCAACAGGCTGGCCCGTTTGGCACTATCCTTTCGTATCTGATAGGGGCACTAGTGGTTTATCTGGTCATGCTATGTTTAGGTGAACTGGCAGTACATATGCCCGAGACAGGTGCGTTTCATAGCTATGCAGCCAAATACATTGGACCTGGGACAGGGTATACAGTAGCCTGGTTGTATTGGCTAACCTGGACTGTTGCACTAGGTTCGGAATTCACGGCCGCTGGATTGTTGATGCAGAGATGGTATCCATCAATCAATGTCTGGATTTGGAGTGCTCTATTTGCCATTTTGGTTTTTGTATTAAATGCGCTGACTGTCAAGTTTTTCGCTGAATCTGAATTTTGGTTTGCGTCAATAAAGGTAATTGCGATCGTGATATTTATTATTTTGGGAGTTGCTGCAATGGTAGGTTTTATACCGATGACTAACTCTCAATCAGCACCGCTATTTTCCAATTTTATAAGTGCAGGGTTATTTCCTAATGGTGCTTTTGCCATTATCATGACGATGCTTGCAGTGAATTTTGCATTTTCTGGAACTGAATTAATCGGAATTGCAGCTGGAGAAACTGTGAATCCAGAAAAAACGATACCAAAGGCAATTCGTCTGACATTGTGGAGATTGATTATCTTTTTTGTAGGAACCATCGTTGTATTATCCGCATTATTGCCTATTTCGGATGCAGGCGTATTAGAAAGCCCCTTTGTGGCCGTTCTTGAACGAATTGGAGTGCCTTATGCAGCGGATATTATGAACTTTGTTATTTTAACTGCCATTTTGTCTGCTGCAAACTCAGGTCTATATGCCTCTTCCAGAATGCTTTGGTCACTTGCAGATAAGAAAACCATATCACCAATATTCGCAATATTAACAAAACGAGGTGTTCCGATATATGCAGTCATTTTCAGTATGTTGGGCGGTGGTTTAGCCCTGTTCTCTAGTGTTATTGCACCGGATACTGTATATATAGTGCTTGTGTCCATTTCGGGTCTGGCCGTGGTTGTAGTTTGGATGAGTATTAGCGCTTCACAGTTCCTATTTCGGAGACGATTTATAAAAGAAGGAAATTCAGTAAATGACTTGGCTTATCGTACACCATTATATCCGCTTGTACCAATCATTTCTTTCATGCTTTGTCTTGCTTCTTGTATAGGAATTGCATTTGATCCTACACAACGGATTGCGCTTTATTGCGGTATTCCATTTATTTTGTTTTGCTATGGAAGTTATTATGTAACACAAACTTCAAAGAAAAGAGGCGTAGATCTTGAAGAATAAAATTAACCCAATTGACGCTATTTTACGAGAACATTCAGTCATGATTCTGGACGGAGCTTTAGCTACAGAGCTTGAGCGGTATGGTTGTGATTTGGACGATCCGCTGTGGTCTGCCCGTGTATTACTTGAAAATCCAGAGGTGATTTATCGGGTTCACACTGACTATTTCCGTGCAGGAGCGGACTGTGCGATAACTGCAAGCTACCAAGCTACTGTTGAAGGTTTCTCCCTGCGTGGAATACAAGAAAAAGAGGCCCTGAAGTTAATTCAGAAAACGGTGTTTCTCGCAAGAAGAGCGAGAGATGATTTTTGGAAGGAAGAGACGCAAACGAATAGACCTAAGCCATTGGTTTCTGCATCAGTAGGACCCTATGGGGCTTACCTCGCTGATGGTTCAGAATATGTAGGAAACTATGGTGTTTCAGATGAAACTTTAGCAGAATTTCATCGAATAAGAATATCAGCTTTGATTGAAGCAGGTGCTGACCTTTTAGCATTTGAAACGATTCCATCCCTGCAAGAAGCAAAAGTATTGAATTCATTATTGAAAGATTATCCAGAAGTATATGCTTGGCTATCCTTTTCCTTGAAAAATGAGAAAGCAATAAGTGACGGTACATTGCTGGAGGATTGTGCAAAGTTCTTTGAGGACAGTGAGCAAATTGCTGCGATCGGTATTAACTGTGCACCAGTATCAGTTGTCACGGACGCCATCAAGGTGTTAAGTGCGAACACAAAAAAACCAATTATAGTTTATCCGAATTCTGGTGAAACCTATGATCCACAAACTAAAACATGGCATGGTCAAGAATCATGTAACACGCTCGAACAAAAATCTGAAGAATGGCACCATGCTGGGGCACGTTTAATCGGAGGATGCTGCAGAACGGCACCTCATCATATTGAAGAGATTTCAAGAAAGTGGCGACCTTCCGAAGTGGTATCCTCATAGCTTTATTCCTATATCAACTGTTTTTAATAATCATTATATAAAAAACAGGGCTTTGTTAAGTGGTATTGTTGTTTTCAGCTATAAAATATGGGAACGTCCGATTTGGACGTTCTCGTTCTTATTCCATTAAAGCCCACTATAATGGAATAACTGTAAAGCTAATGAAGCTTTTTTAAAAGCTGCGTTTCCCTGCCCAAGCTCCTTGCATTTTACTGAGGAATACAATTTGCCCAATATGATATGCGTCGTGCATTGCTAAACTCTTCAGTTCAAGCACTAATGAATTATCTTCTCCTGGAATCTGTCTATACAAATCTTCATGTTCTGATTTTGCTAGTGTTTTTCCAAGTTCACGATGAACATAAAAGTATTCTTGTTTTGTTTCCTTCCAATTTTCTAACGTCTCAGTTGGTAATCGAAATGTAGATTCATTATTTTCTGCCTGTGGTTCATTCGCTTTTTCACCAAGAAATCGCATCAGAAATCTCTTTTCATAGAAAAGTAAATGACAAACTAATTCCCAAATGGAATTCATTGCCCGATTAGCTGGTTTCCAAATTGCCTGTTCAAAAGTGATATCCTCTAGCACTTTTTCTAGTGGTGGAAACCAGTCTTCTTCATCTAAGCAGCTTGCCCATTGTTGTAACAAAAGTGTCTTTACATCCATTTTCTATTCCCTCCAATTTAATCCCTTTAATAGATATTCCCTTTGGTCAAAATTCATTTGCGGCGTGTTGTAGATAGCTCACTAATTAAGGTGTCATGCCAATTCCTTGTTCAATTAAACTGGCCCTTTAACGGAACAATGAACATTCTGTCATTCGGAAAATTCTGGTAACGTCAGTTTATCATAAGTTGTGTTAACTGAGAAAGAACAACTGTCTAAAAACCATTTTGGTTATCGTAAAGTTATCTTTTAGATGTTTGATGGTGTCTAAGAATTGGAACCAGCTCAAATAATGATCTAGATATTTAGTCGCTACACCATTAAAACGCTCCATCCAGCTCTTTAAACGGCTGTGATAACTATTTACATTCTGGATGTGATAAATCCCTTTAACTCGCTCCCAACCATTTGCTTTTATAGCGATTGACGCTCAATTCCTTTTTCTTTGGCATAAGTCATAAACGCCCGCCAAGCATCCGTACATAGAACATTTTGTATTGATAGCCCTTGGAACCTAACGCTTCGTCCAAACTTTTTTTATAATACGCCCTTTTCCTATTGTTTTGGAAAACGTTCTCTTTTGGCGGTCTCTGGCTATAAGAACGCATACTTGGTCCTTACTTATTCCTCTAAACTCCGAACTACCACCGCGTAAATTTGGTTTTCCAACTTGGATATTCCGTTTTCCTTTCTCGGAATAGAGGAAATAGGTTTCATTCTTTTCTACTATGCCTTCGAAAAGTTCAAAATCCATCTGTTTCAATGCAGTTAGAATTTTATGCCTCCAATAAAAAGCGTCACATAATGAGCAACAATGGGTTTAGCTGATTTCCGAAGGGAATACCCTTCAATCATACATTCGATGAACTGAAGCAATTTACTAGGCATATGAGTTCTGTGAAGAGGAGTGTTAGTCATATCGTGAATGTTTCACCGCACTCTTTGCAACGGTATCTTTGACGAATCAATGGTATTGATTGTAGTTTTTACCTGATATTTACCGAAGCGAATGACATTAGTGGATTGACAATGGGTGCAGGTGTAGCCGTCTTTGTGTTTCTGTTCTGATACATCAGTGAATACAGACTCTGTTTCTCCCGCACTCCCTGTGAAGAACTCCTTCAATTGCTGCTGGTCTCTTTGGCTTAGATTTCTGATTAGGTTAATTATGTCCGCTACCGCCATTAAAACTCACTCGCTCTCAGTAATTTTAGTTCGTTATAGAATGAATGTTCGTMTGAATCAAATAACAACATTATTCTTTAACAAAGCCAAAAACAAAAAGAACAGGAAGCGTCTTTATCAGGCGGTACCTGTTCTTTTTGGTCTCTTTATTCAGGTTCAGTAATATGTAAAGAGACCGGGACCAGCCGCCTTGCTTATTTTTGTCTAGTCCCTTTAAAAAAAGGCGTGTAAGATCGGGATATAAATGATCGCTAAGATATGCTGTTCGGGTCCTGACCGGGTTTGCTGTGAGTTTACGATGGGAGCCGTTCTCGACAAATATTGATGGCCCAGTCGTCAACTCACTGACACTGGGGCTTACTTGATTTTRCAGCCATGTTTTGGATTCACATGTTCATTTTAAGTCGAAATGCTTTGTGACAACGTTGAAAAACATCCTTTATGTAAGTCGGCCCAGCATGAGCAGTTATTAACGAAAAAGTAAAAAGTGAAATTAAATCATATTTTTTTTTTGCTTGGGAAAACTAAACAAACAAGAATAGGAAGGAGAGAATGAGTATGAGTCGTGGTAAAAATTTTAATCATAAAGAAAAAGGTCACCCTGGAAATTTACCTAATAATAGAATAAGCGAAGAGAAGGAACACAGCCGACAGTATGAACAGATTGAGGATATTGTCACACATGAAGCTTTTAAGAATCGGGAAAAAGAAGACGAGATGCCTTAAACAGGGAAGCAGAATGTAGGTGGGGACATTATTAAAAGTGAGATTAAGCAACTTCCGATGCCGTTAAAAATTCACTTTTAAAGATTTCATTGCTATGTTATGGGGGAAACCATGAGCTTTGCTATGGTTTTTTCTTTCATTGCAAATAAATAAAAAGGAAAAGCCGGAGTATTAAACCGATATTTCTTATGCTTATATGTCTTTCCGTTCCATTTTATATCGATATGAAATTATTATTAAAAACGTATATATTTTGAATCGGACCAAAATTCCCTTGATATTATTTGAAGTAAGAAAATTGGGAATAGGATAAAAATGGTGGATGATCTGATCTTTGAATAAGACGACTTTCTTCTATTAATTAATAAAAACTAAATTTTATTGAAGAGCTACAAACCAGTAAGTAATTTTTACTCATTCTTAATTGGGGTGAGAGTCACGAACGTGAAAACTCAACATTAATCATAACCAGGACGACTTACCTAATTTTTTTAAATGGAGTTCATGAACTTAATAGCCTCTTTCTCCCGGAAGTTCCCAACTATAAGGGAGATAGTGAAAACAATTCCAAACCTTCAAAAATACTAATGACATGAATAACTTTAAGGAACGCTGATGCTGTATGGCCGGTACCTTTTTAATGCTACAGAATATGATAGTCTATACTCAGGTTTCGTTTATTTGCTGCCGAGATTTATATCAGAAGTCCAACTTATCAGATTTCAGCACAATGTCTTGTTGCTTCATTTTGTTTATTGCGATTTACTTCCAATTCTCGCTTAGATCTAATAAAAGCAATAAATTGAATCATTTCTTCTTCAGAAAGAGAGGTTCCATCGACAGCTAGCTCCATGTTTGGGAAATCCGTTAATTCCATGACTTGATTGGACTCTGTGGAAACATTTCCAGACTGAAAAACTGGATAATCTACTCTACCTAGAATGTAATCGGTGGATGTTTCATATAAGCCGGCTAATAAATTAATTGTTTCTAATGAAGGGCGGCGGTGCCCCGATTCGTAACCTGCATAGGTACTCTTAGCGATTCCGAGTCTATCAGCCGTATATTGTAAAGACCATCTTTTGCCCTTCCTTAATGCAGTTAATCTATTTAAAATCATCTTTATTACTCTCCTTTTATATATAAAACTATTATAACATCATATTACAATGAAGTGTACGCGTAATGAATAACTTACGCTTGATTTCACAGTGGAACATGACTATAATTACATATGGTGTACGCGTAATATAGACATTCACAAAGTACATCCTTTCTGAGATGCTTAGAATGATTGGTAAACAGGGAGGCTCTATAGGGGGTAGTATATTGGAGAAGTTGAAGTCAAAAATTAAGAAGTTGATGTTGATTACTACCGGTGGTACAATTGCTTCGTTAGAAGGGAAAAATGGACTGGTACCGGAGATGAAGGCTGACGAAATTTTAGGCCACCTACCGGGATTAGATTTACAATGTCAGATTGATAGTAAGCCTTTGATGAATATTGATAGTACGAATATGCAGCCCGAGGATTGGACAGAAATGGCAAAATCCATCCATGAGCACTACCATGATTACGATGGCTTCGTCATCACCCATGGAACAGATACAATGGCTTACACTTCAGCTGCGCTCTCATATATGTTACAAAATTTAGGGAAACCGATAATTATTACTGGTTCTCAAATCCCGATCGCCTTTAAAAAGACGGATGCCAAAAGAAATATCTCTGATGCGATTCGGTTTGCTTGTGAAGATATCGGAGGAGTATATGTAGTTTTTGATGGTAGAGTCATCCAGGGTACTAGGGCCATTAAATTGAGAACGAAAAGCTATGATTCTTTTGAAAGTATTAATTATCCTTATATTGCTTCCATATATGAAGATAAAATTGAGTATCTTAAGCCAGTTCATTCACTAAAGAATAAGGAACCTAAGTTAGATGGATCCCTTTGTACTGATGTTGCTTTAGTTAAGCTGCATCCCGGAATTAAGCCGGAATTCTTTGATTTTCTGAAAAATCAATATCGGGGAATTGTTATTGAAAGTTATGGAAGCGGCGGTATTCCATTTCAAGGAAGAAATATTTTAGAGAAATTGAATGAGTTGGTCGAATGTGGAATATCCGTTGTCATTACTACCCAATGTTTAGAAGAAGGGGAGGATATGGATATATACGAAGTGGGACGAAAAGTAAATAAGAATGTCATCATTCGTTCGAGAAATATGAATACAGAAGCCATCGTTCCTAAGTTGATGTGGGTATTAGCAAAAACACAGGAACCCAAAAAGGTGAAGGAAATGATGGAAACACCGATTGCAGAGGACATTACATTCTAGAACATACAAAGGGGCAAGAGGAAATGTTAATAGATGAAAAAACATACCGAATTGAAAAAGACTTTCTTGGGGAAAAGGAAATTCCAGCAGATGTTTATTATGGGATACAAACTTTACGAGCTGTAGAAAATTTTCCGATTACCGGTTACAAAGTTAATGAAGAAATGATTCGTGCACTTGCTATGATTAAAAAAGCAGCCGCTTTAGCGAATATGGACACGAAACGGTTATATGAAGGTATTGGAAGCGCTATCGTTAAAGCTTCAGATGAAGTGATCGATGGAAAGTGGCATGAATATTTCATCGTTGACCCAATTCAAGGCGGCGCGGGTACATCGATGAATATGAACATCAATGAAATCGTTGCCAACCGTGCGTTAGAACTTATGGGACACAACAAAGGTGATTATGCACATGTTAGTCCAAACAGCCACGTTAACATGTCGCAATCAACAAATGACGTATTTCCAACTGCCATTCATTTATCAACACTACGACTATTAGAGCAATTGATACAAACAATGACAAAGATGAGTACGGTCCTAAAGAATAAAGCAAAACAATTTGATCATGTTATCAAAATGGGACGCACACATCTTCAGGATGCAGTGCCAATTCGTCTCGGTCAAGAATTTGAGGCCTATAGTCGCGTATTAGAGCGCGATATCAAAAGAATTAGTCAATCACGTCAACATTTATATGAAGTGAATATGGGAGCAACAGCAGTTGGAACGGGATTAAATGCAGATCCGCGCTACATTGAAAATGTTGTTAAGTATTTAGCTGAAATCAGTGAATTGCCACTTGTAGGAGCAGAACATTTAGTAGATGCAACACAAAATACGGATGCCTATACTGAAGTGTCAGCTTCATTGAAAGTATGCATGATGAATATGTCTAAAATTGCTAATGATTTACGTTTGATGGCTTCAGGACCAAGAGCGGGATTAGGAGAAATCACACTTCCAGCACGTCAACCAGGTTCATCGATCATGCCCGGAAAAGTAAATCCAGTAATGCCAGAATTAATTAATCAAGTTGCTTTCCAAGTGATCGGGAACGATAATACAATATGCTTAGCTTCAGAAGCAGGGCAATTAGAATTGAACGTAATGGAGCCAGTGCTTGTATTCAATTTACTACAATCTATTAGCATAATGAATAATGCATTCAATGTCTTTACAGATTATTGTTTAGAAGGTATTGAAGCGAATGAGCAACATTTAAAAGATTATGTTGAACAAAGTGTTGGTGTGATTACAGCAGTCAACCCGCACCTTGGTTACGAAGTGGTTTCACGTATTGCGCGTGAAGCGATTTTAAAGGGGAAATCAGTTCGTGAACTTTGTTTACAGTATGATGTGTTAACAGAAGAAGAACTGGATTTGATTTTAAATCCTTATGAGATGACAAAGCCTGGTATAGCGGGAGCGTCTCTTTTCAATCGGGAATAACCAGTAAAAGATAATATTAATCTATATAATTATGGAATAACTATGCCTTTCGGACCATTGGTTTAAAGGCATAGTTATTTATTTGTAAATAATATTCTAATGTGAAATTTTCACTCAGTCATCCTCGGTAATGCAATCGTCAAAGGTGTCATTAAGCCACCGTTAAATCGTTTGTTCCCCTCTTGAAACGAAATAGCTGCTTACGGCTAGGCCCGGCTCTCCAATTGTTTACACTTCCTTCTTTCTGTATTTGTTTAAATCGAATTCTTCGCCCAGTTTCCAAATGGCAAATAATTGTTTATTCCAAAAAAATATCACCTTTTTTGAAAATATAAACGTCCTTGGAGGTGGTATTATCAACTATGATTTGGCTGCCCACACCAGATCTCTTGATTAGGCAGATTATGGGTCCCGACAATCCGTTTATACTGAGTACATAATACGATACAAAAAGGATGGTTTCCATTTCAGAGGGGCGATTCTTTGAAATGATGAAGATATCTTTTATTAAGGCTCTTTTCGTAAAGCTTGTTGTTTTTAAAACGAAACTATTTAAGGTTGATTGGAGCGGAAGTGCGAGACTCCTGCGGGAGCAGCGGGACAGGTGAGAACCCACAGGCGTTTACGCCGAGGAGGCTCATCGCCCGCCCTGCGGAAAGCGAGCATCTGGAGGGGAAATCAACCTCAATTCACTACCTGGTAAATAGCAACAAAGTATGTAAAACAGCCTTTATTAAAGTTATGAGCTGATAGTGTACTATCTTTAAAGAGTTTTTTTAAAGACAAATACGACAGTAATATTGTGAAAATTTGTTTCGGAATCTAATTTGCTATCCGGTCTAATCTTTATTGTTCAGCCATATGTTAAAAAGATGTAAGTAAAATGATTAAGGGGGAAGTGCTTTGTCAGAAGGATTGCATAGTATCATTTTACCGGTTCCGATAAGAACAGTATGGGGTTTTGTTAGTAGCATAGATCGTTGGGCACCTCTTGTCCCAGGATATATCAATCATGAGATGATAAATGATGGGACACTTATATGGGAGTTTAAAAGCGATTTGGGACTAATGAAAAAGAAAATTAAACTTGAAGTGAATATATTGGAATGGAACGAACCCGATAAGGTAACATTTAAACTTAAGGGGTTAAATGAAAAATTTGAGGGCCATGGCTATTTTTTAGCAGAACAGTGCGGCAGTGGAAAGACTAAAATGACTGGCTGCCTGGCGATAACGGCAAAAGGTGCTAAAGCCCCGATTGTCAATGCTTTGTTAAAAACCTACGTTCCCCAAATGATAATCGAGTTTTCTGAGGCTATTGCACAAAGTCTGCTTGTACAAAAATAGAAATTACATATGGATTTAGGAATATTGATCATTGGCACTTGACAATTATACCTAAGTGGTATGTATTATAAATTGTAAGATTTTTATTCAAGCTTCACTTCAAACTGAACGGGTTTTATGATGGAGTCTGGATAGGATTCAAAAGTAATTGGCAGGTAGGAGGCAGACCTCACATGGAATATGATAAGCAGATGAAGAATAGAGTGAAGCGAATTGAAGGGCAGCTTCGTGGGATATTGAAAATGATGGAGGAAAACAAAGATTGTAGAGATGTGGTAACGCAGTTATCTGCCACTAGATCCGCAATCGACAGGACAATTGGGGTAATTGTAAGTTCCAATCTTGTAGATTGCGTTCGGGAGGCTAATGAAACCGGAGAAAAGAATCCCGAGGAGCTAGTCAAAGAAGCTGTGAATTTATTGGTGAAAAGCCGGTAAGTCAATTTACATTTATGTTAATGTTGAGTTGGGATTATTAAGAGAATGATTATAAAACAATCTGTTCATACTGGGAAATGTTGGTGGGGCAGTGGATGTTTTTATTAAATGGGTCTCTACAGGAGGAGGCCTATTTTTGTGAATTCTCTGTTTTCCTTTTATAATAAGCAAATCCTTTGATATAAAGAATTTGCATGTTATCCTTAAGGGGATAAAAATTGAGTGAGGGTATGCTATGGAATTTACGCATGTTACATCGGTTTTGCTCGGCCTTGTTATCATTCTTAATATATTATTTGCCACGATTGTCATATTTTTCGAAAGAAGGGAAGCGAGCACCACCTGGGCTTGGTTATTGGTGTTATATTTTCTGCCTGTGGTTGGTTTTATTTTATATCTCCTTTTTGGAACGAGTTTAAGGCACGCCCATTTGTTCCAATGGGAGGACAAGAAGAAGGTCGGGATTGAAGAAATCCTTGATAAACAGATGGAAGAGCTTTCTACAAATCATTTTCCCTTTCGAAATGCTTCTTCAAGTAATTATCGTGATTTGATTTATATGCACCTCCGGAACAATGATGCCGTTCTTACGGAAGATAATCAAGTCGATATTTTTACGGAAGGAAAAAAGAAGTTTGACCAGCTTTTTAAAGATATTGAAGAGGCTGAAAACCATATACATATACAATATTACATCATCCAAAGGGACGGCCTTGGTAAGCGATTCATTGAGGCTTTGACTAAAAAAGCTAATGAAGGCGTCAAAGTGCGAATTCTTTATGACGAGTTGGGATCTAGGGGAATGACTAAAAGTTTCTTCAGGGAATTTAGGCAGGCAGGAGGACGAGTGGAGGCATTCTTTCCATCCAAGTTAAAATTTATAAATTTACGGTTGAATTTCCGTAATCATCGAAAGCTTGTCATCATAGATGGAAAGGTAGGGTATGTTGGCGGCTTTAATGTAGGGGATGAATATTTAGGGCTTAACCCAAAATTCGGTTATTGGCGTGATACACACCTTCGAATAAGGGGTTCAGCTGTAAAAGCCATTCAAACCCGTTTTATCCTGGATTGGAATCAGGCATCAAAGCACCATGATATAACATATCAGCCTCATTATTTCCCTACTTTAGAGCCTCAAGGCAATATAGATTTGCAAATTGTGACAAGTGGGCCGGATTCTGAATGGGAACAAATTAAAAATGGCTATATTAAAATAATTTCTTCAGCAAAGAAATCGATTCTCATTCAAACACCTTACTTCATACCGGATGCAAGTTTATTGGATGCACTCAGGATTGCCAGCTTGTCTGGATTGGATGTAAAAATCATGATTCCGAATAAACCGGATCACCTTTTCGTTTATTGGGCAACAACTTTCAATGCAGGGCAATTATTAAGAGCGGGAGCTAAAATATACATCTATGATAACGGCTTTATACATGCGAAGATGATCGTCGTGGATGAAGAGGTCTCTTCGGTGGGGACAGCTAACATTGATGTCCGAAGTTTTAAATTGAATTTTGAAGTCAATGCCTTCATTTATGATGAAGGAATGGCCGAAACACTGACAAGCATTTTTTATAAGGATATCCAAGTCTGCAGGCAGCTTACAATTGAAGAGTTTGAAAAGCGATCAAGATGGATTCGTTTTAAGGAGTCCATTGCAAGACTGGTATCGCCCATTTTATAATTTAAAAAGAAGCGGCCCATTACTATGTGGGCCGCTTCTTTTGGTACAATAGAAAATGATCTATTAAAGGGGGAAATGCCGTGAAAACTTTTATAATCACAGGAGCTTCTAAAGGTTTAGGTGCTGCCATTGCCAAGCGATGTATGCGGACGAGTGATCATTGCATTTTAGTTTCCCGTACAGCCCATCCTGAAATGGAGAGGCTGGCTGGAGAATTCGGGACGAAACTTACATTCATTTCGATGGACTTGAATGAGACTGATAAGTTACCTTCCTTAATCATTGAGATTCTTGCTGCTGTCGATGAAAAAAGTGACATTTACTTCATTAATAATGCAGGTGTCATAGAACCGATAAAGCCGGTAGGGAACCTTGGTCAGGTAAATTTGGAAACAAGCATGCGGGTGAATTTCATGGCACCCATCGTATTGACCGATGAATTCGTTAAACTAACCCGGGACTGGAATAGAAAGAAGGTAGTGGTGAACATATCTTCAGGTGCAGCAAAAAATCCCTATCATGGCTGGGCTGCCTACTGCAGTACTAAGGCAGGGCTAGAAATGTTCACGCGGGTTGCAGGGTCGGAACAGGGTAAATTACCTTTCCCTACGTCTCTCATATCTTTTTCACCAGGTGTAATGGATACGGAGATGCAGGGAACAATCAGGTCAGCGGACGAACGGGACTTTTCCAATCGAGACAAATTCCATGAATATAAAGAGAAGGGTATGTTAAGGAGTCCCGAATTTGTGGCAGAAAAACTATTGCAGCTAATTGAAGTGGAAGATTTGGAGAATGGGAAGTTTTACGATATTAAGAATTTACTTTGATGTATGTAAGAATGGGTAAAACGGAAAATCAATTGATGGCTCATATTGAGGGGTGTCCTTTTGGACATCCTCTTTTTTATTAAGCATTCCTTTATTCCACTTCGTAAAAACCCCATCATTTAAATATCGCATGGGATACCATCATTATGGAAATGAGATAATTCGTTCTATCTATTAACCTGAATAACATAAACTTTTTGGAGGGGGGTTGGAGGGTTTTGAATGACGATCATTGTTGTGAAAAAAGGTGACAGTCTTTGGGAAATCGCCACGAAAAATAAAGTTGACCCATCGAGGATAATTGAAGTCAACGGATTGGAATCAGCAGCTTTGGTTCCTGGTCTGGCATTGTATATACCTAATCAAAATGTGGTGAATCGAAGGTATCTTATTAAAAATCAGGATAACCTTTCTAAAATAGGCAGTCGTTTTGGAACAAGTGCTGCGGCAATCATGAAGGCCAATCCAGGAATTGTTGCGAGCTCGCTAAAGGTTGGCACAGAAATTTCGATTCCGTCTCCTTACAAAAATCAATTGATTACGCTGGGGTTTGCCTTCCCGACTTCTGGTGGGGTAGTATTTGAAACACTTGAGGAGAATGGTGATAAATTATCCTACTTAGCCATTGTAGCTTATTCCTTTACCGAGGAAGGCTTTGCATTCATTGAAGGTGATGACCTCCCCCTAATCGCGAAATGCAAGCAAGCCGGGGTGACGCCGCTATTGATGATCCGGAATTTCCAAGAGGGGGATTTTGATGCTGACTTGGCTGGTGATGTTCTCACTAATTCAGGATTCAGAGCGAATTTAATCAATAGTATGTTGAATTTCGTAAGGGAGAAAGGCTATGGGGGTGTCAGTATGGATATCGAATTCATCCCTCCTGCACGACGTTCAGATTATGTGCTTTTTTTAAAAGAATTAAAGGCGGGGTTGAACGAACTGATCCTCCATGTGAACGTACATGCAAAAACAGCAGATAATCCCGATAATCGAATTGTAGGCGGTCATGATTATCGGGGGATTGGAGAGGCAGCCGACCTAGTTGCCGTGATGACCATTGATTATGGGTATCCAACTGGCCCGCCTGAACCAATTTCCCCTCTTTGGTGGATGGGCGAGGTTATCCGTTATGCTTTGGCGAATATACCAGGAAGTAAATTACAGTCTGCATTTCCTATGTATGGATACGATTGGATAGTGCCTAGCCATGAGACTAAGGCTTTATCAGCGCAAAATGCCCAAAATCTTGCGATTGCAACTAGTTCTGAAATCACTTTCGATACTTCCGCGGCATCACCTACCTATTCTTATAGAAGAGAGAATTCGAAACATGTCGTTTGGTTAGAAGATATTCGTTCGATAAGCGCTAAATATGAATTGATTGATGCATATGAACTGATAGGGGCCACTTATTGGCAGATTGGCTTGCAATTCCCTCAGAATTGGGCGTTTATGGAACAGAATATCTTGATAATAAAATAAAACGAATTTGGGAAAAGAGGAGGAGAATTTATTTTTTTGTCTGTTTATTTGTGTGACTTTCATCAGGACCAAGACAATCACACCAGGATTTTAATGTGAGTCTATCGTGTTCGTGGCCTTCTAATCGCTAAAAAGAAAGGGAGCCATGGAAAATGAACGGCACCTCCAATTGTTAGATGTTGTCTAACAATTGGAGGTGCCATTTTTTTGACTAAATCTACGATAGACGAAAAAATACATGCAGTTTTAGCGTAATTGGAAGGGGAAAAATCCTATAAATCCATTGCATATGAAAGAAATGTGGTTTATCCCCTCTGAAAGGATGGGTCGCTCGCTATCTTGAACATGTGATGGAAGGACTTGCTTCATCCTATACAAATTACACTCTGCCCTTTAAACTAGAGGTACTTAAATATATAAATGAATATGAGACATCGATCAGCGAGACCGTTGTACACTATAACCTTCCTTCGATTCTACAGGAAGGAGGTATAGACGCCCTTAAATTTTTTAAAAAAAGGGCGTCTATCCATGAAAAAAAGAAACCAAGAAAACACCGCCATCTAAATGCTCTCAAGAAGCACTTCTTGCCGAATGAGAAGGGAATGACTATCTAAAAAAGTTGAATGCCTTAGTTCAAGAAAAGGAAGCCCTACAAGAAAGACAAAGCGAAAGCAGTCCATGAACTAAGTAAACAAATTGATTTAAATCTGCTTCTATCCATTTCTAACATGGCACGGGCAAACGCCTTCGGTCGTGAGGATAAATACACAGAAATTAAATCCCTGCCCTCAAGGCTGCCTAATTAAATAAAGTGTCAACTTTTTGGGTTCACTTCAAAAACCAAGGCTCCTTTTCTTTAACGGCGAATCGAAAGGAATGAAGGGTCGGCTAGGCTAGGCATATTCGATCTTGACAGTGGTTGATCACGTTTCCTTCCCATATAAGTGCTTCCTTTTAAAAATTGCATAAAGAAAGGCGAGCAAAATCAGGGTGGAAGAAAATCGGAACGTTGTTTCGACACTGTATGTTTCTGTTATATAGCCTAACAGCAAGACAGAACCGGCAAATGTAAGATTGATGACCGCTCCCCAAACTGCATAAATTTTCGCAAGCGTCTTTTCCGAAGCATGGTCTTGGAATAGCTTGGTGTAAATCACTTCCCGGATTTGTTCAGGGAGACCATACAGACATGCCAGCAGCAATGCGAATGCTGGAATACTGGTAGATCCAAAAAGCAGGATCAGCATTGCACTGAGAAATAGTCCGAAAATGATGAAGAATCCTATATGTTTTTCTAGTAACTTGGCAAAACGGATGACGATCAATCCACTGAAAATCATGCCGATAAAGTAGCTTGTGTTAATGTATCCCCACCACTCCTCACCTAATTGCAGGTTCTCATCAACATATACATAAATAACGGCAGCTACCCAAACGCTTGAAGCTAACGTTGTGATAAAATCAATGGAAATGAGTGTACGGATAGTTGGGAGATGGCGAATCGCTATCCATCCGGATTTAATCGAATCCCGGTTTGACGGACGAACGGTGTTCGTTGTTTGTTCTGAGACTTCAATTTTTACTGTATAGAGGGTTGAAACGGCAAACAGTATGATCGTAAGCCAGATAATGATACTGCTGTTGGTACTTATTAATAAGACGGAACCGAGAGGCCATCCTGCTACAAAGATTGTCTGGGTAATCATATTCAAGAAACCATTCGCCTTCATCCGTTCTTCTTTTGGAACTAATTGAGGAACCAAAGCTGCGCTAACCGGGGCAGCGACTCCATCCAATAATGAAATCATGGCAATGAAGAACATGACGGCAACAGCAAAACCATGATTGAAATTTGTTATATAGATTCCTAAGACAACGAGTAAGATAGTCTTCCACCATTGAGATTGTACAAGGATTCCTTTTAAAGGAAACCTGTCGATGACAAGGGGGGCAAGTAAACTACTGATAAACCGAAATATCGTTGTAGTGAAAGGGAGCAGACTCAAATAAAAGGCCGATCCCGTTAAGGTATATAATAGTGAAATCAACCCGACTACATAAAATATATCCCCTAGATTTGCAAACGCCTGACCAATCCAAAGGCATCGAAACGATTTGTTTTTCATAAGTACCATCCTTTTACGAGAATAAAGTCCATTGATAATTAGAATGGTTTTTTATTTACACTGGATTCACTCCTTCATTTAATAGATTGAAAGAGCCGGGTTGGGCTGTTTTATATAGATGATTTTACCATAATATGAATATGTAGGTTCTGAAATGCTTGCTGATTATTGAATATGGAATTATACTCCTTAATATATGTTAAAAAGGAGAAAAATTTGATGATTCGACGTTTTGCTTCATATTACCTACCACATAAGCGGTTATTCATTATTGACTTCTTCAGTGCAGTGGTCGTAGCGGTACTTGAACTTGCATTTCCGCTCGCAGTTCAGTGGTTTATCGATACACTCCTGCCTGGCGATGATTGGTCTGCAATTGTTTCAGTAAGTGCCGGTTTGTTCCTTCTCTATATAATTAGTACCTTCTTACAGTTCATCGTAGGGTATTGGGGTCACAAATTGGGTATCAATATTGAGACTGATATGCGTGAAGAATTATTTGAACATGTGCAAAAACAATCTTTTCGTTTTTTTGATAACACGAAAACCGGCCATATCATGAGCCGTATAACCAATGATCTGTTCGATATTGGTGAACTTGCTCACCATGGTCCCGAAGATTTATTCATCGCCTTCATGACTTTTATAGGTGCATTTTGGATTATGCTGACAATCAATGTGAAACTGGCACTCATATCCGTATGTATATTACCGTTCCTCGTTTTATTGATTGTCATTAGTAATTTAAAAATGAATAAAGCCTGGAGAAAGATGTATACGGAAGTTGCTGATGTAAATGCCCGTGTAGAAGATAGCGTCTCAGGAGTGAGGGTTGTCCAATGCTTTACTAATGAAACATATGAAATGAATAGATTTTCTACTAATAATCGCAGATTCCGTAAAGCGAAACTTCTTGGATATAAGGTAATGTCCTTTAGCTTATCAGGCATTTACATGATGACGAGGTTTATGACCCTTGCCGTGTTGGTGATGGGAGCTTGGCTAACTTTTCATGGGCAGCTATCTTATGGTGAACTGGTTGCATTCGTCTTATATGTTAACGTATTATTTAAGCCAATCGACAAAATCAGTGCGTTGATGGAACTCTATCCAAAAGGGATGGCCGGCTTTAAGCGTTTTACGGAACTTCTTGATGTCGCGCCTGATGTCGTGGATAAAAAGGATGCAATAGCGGTTTCTTCCCTTTTGGGGAATATTTCCTTTAAAGACGTATCTTTCAACTATGAAGAAAAAAAATCCGTTTTAAAAGGTATTGATCTTACTATTAAAGCGGGTGATACCATCGCTTTTGTCGGGCCATCTGGAGCAGGGAAAACCACAATATGTTCATTGATCCCACGATTTTATGACGTTAATGCCGGTTCGATTTCCATTGATGGAATTGATATTCGTGAGATGACGAAAAAGTCATTGCGGTCACAAATTGGCATTGTCCAGCAAGATGTTTTCCTATTTACAGGAACTGTTAAAGAAAACATTGCGTACGGAATGCTTAATGCATCAGATGAACAAATTGTGGAAGCCGCAAGGAAGGCCCATTTAGAGAATTTCATTGAAGGACTTCCAAAAGGCTATGAGACTCAAATAGGTGAACGTGGTTTGAAATTATCGGGGGGACAGAAACAACGGATTGCAATAGCAAGGATGTTTTTGAAGAATCCGCCAATATTAATTCTCGATGAGGCAACCTCTGCACTCGATACTGAGACGGAACGAATAATTCAGAAGGCCCTTACTGAACTTGCCGAAAACAGAACAACGTTAATCATCGCACACCGATTGGCAACCATTCGTAATGCTGACAAAATCGTAGTTGTTACGGAAGAAGGAATTGTTGAAGAAGGCGGTCATGATGACTTACTTAAACAGGGGGGCATTTTTTCCAATCTACATCAATTACAATACCAAAAATGATAAAAAGCTATATGTCCTTACGAGGATATATAGCTTTTTTAATAGAATGGAATGGTGTTCAATCAATCATGATTTGGATAAAACACAATTTTAAATTGATATTACAAAAGGAATCCAACAAATTACAGCTCCCTTTTAATGAAGAAATCGAAAAATGGTAGAAACTTTGCCATTATTTCTATTTTCCCAAAAAAGAAAAATAGAAATTCCGTTTCGTCTTTTAACACTCAAGGTTGCGAGGGGATGGGAAGTATTAGCAGGTTAAACGTTCGAATTGAGGCGAAATCTAATAGGTTCGCCTATATCAATAGGATTGGCAGTGCATACAATAAAGGGGAGACGGAGAGGCCATAAACCAGAAAAAAGTAAGGAGTGTAAATCGTGAAAGTAATGACTATTTTAGGGACTCGACCTGAAATCATCAGATTAAGTCTAATAATCAAGAAATTAGATCAGTATGCCGATTCACATATTTTAGTGCACACCGGACAAAATTTCACCACATCCTTAAGCGAAATATTCTTTCAACAGCTACAGGTGAGAACCCCTGATTATGTCTTGTTGAAACAGCAGCAAACCCTCGGGGAACAGTTAGCGGCCATTTATAAGAATTTAGAAACTATCATATTAAATGAAAAGCCTGACAAAGTATTGGTGTTGGGGGATACGAACTCTGGGCTCAGCTCCATCTTAGCAGAGCGGATGGGTATCCCCGTCATTCATATGGAAGCAGGAAACCGTTGCTTTGACCTGGAAGTGCCAGAGGAGAAAAATCGAAAGATCATTGATGCTGTATCAAGCTTGAATTTACCTTACACTCCTCAAAGTAAAGAGAATCTTTTGAATGAAGGTATCCCCAGTAAAAGAATCTATTTATCGGGAAACCCCATTTTCGAGGTTTTGAACCATTACAACAATGAGATCGAGCAAAGTGTAATTTTGGACAAATTGAATCTCGATAAGGAGGATTATTTCCTCGTTACAGCCCATCGTGCCGAAAATGTTGACTATGAAGATCGATTGATCGAAATTATGAAGGGCATTAATTTGGTCGCCGAAACCTATCAAAAAAGAATCGTATGCAGTTTACATCCCCGGACAAAATCCCGCATAGAACTCAGCCCCAAATTAGAAGTGCACCCATTAATTGAATTCCATGAGCCATTTGGGTTCTTTGACTTCGTAAAGCTTGAAAAAAATGCTTTTTGTGTGCTGACCGATAGTGGAACCGTTCAAGAGGAATGCTGCTTGTTCCATGTACCGACCGTGACGATTCGAAAAACAACGGAAAGGCCAGAAACAATTGAGTCGGGCAGCAATATGTTATCGGGAATTAACGCTAAACAAATTGTCAATTGTGTGAAGGTTATGGTTAACCAGCAAAAGAACTGGACTTTTCCAGAAGGCTACGACCATAAAAATGTTTCGGATAAAGTGCTTAAAATAATACTGGGAGGCCATGAAATTGATTAAGAATCGAACAATCTTGGTAACAGGCGGTACAGGCTCATGGGGATATGAATTGGTTAAGCAGCTATTGGACTTTGAACCGAATGAAATACGGATTTTTTCAAGAAATGAGTCCAATCAATTTACAATGAAACAAGAGTTTGATAATAATCCTAAATTGCATTTCATAATCGGAGATGTAAAAGAGAAGGAAGCTTTATTGGAAGCATGCCAAGGTGTTGATTATATTTTCCATTTGGCAGCGTTAAAGCATGTTCCTGTATGTGAAGATCAACCTATTGAAGCTTTAAAGACGAACGTAATTGGAACCCAGAATGTTATAGAAGCCGCTATAAGCTGTAATGTGCATTCAGTTGTGAACATTTCTACAGACAAGGCCTCGAATCCATCCAATTTTTATGGTCTATCAAAGGCAATGGCGGAAAGACTGATCATACACGCTAATACATTAAACACAAAAACAAGATTTGTTTGTATCAGGGGTGGAAATGTTTTAGGAACGAACGGAAGTGTCATCCATGTATTTAAAAAGCAAATCAAAGAAAAGGGAAAAATAGGTATCACGGACTTAAATATGACAAGGTTCTTTTTAACCATTGAAGATGCAATTAAATTGGTATTTAAGGCAACCTTTGAAAGCATTGGCGGAGAAATATTCGTGATGAAAATGCCATCCTGTAAAATTATTGACCTCGCTGAAGTTTTAATACAAGCATCCAATAAAGGAAATGTTGATGTGGAAGTCCTAGGTATCCGTCCTGGTGAAAAACTCCATGAGATCTTACTTTCTGAATATGAAAGCACGACGGCAATTGCCTATGATGAAGAATATTATGTAATACTGCCAGCCATTCACATAGAGGGTATAAAGGAACATTACTCTAAATACCAGCCTGTTAGTTTAGAAGATTATAACTCTGGCACAGGACTAATGGGTAAAGCCCAGATTAAGGAAATGCTAAAGAAAGGTGGCTTCATTTAACATGAAGGTACTAGTCCTTGGTGGACAAGGAATGGCAGGCCATATTATAAAAGATTATTTCACAAGGGACCCCAAATATCAGGTAACCTATACGTCAAGGGATCCGAATGATAAAAAGGGCTTATATCTGGATGTAACCGATTTAACGAGTCTAGAAGAAATTATGGATAAAGTAAAACCCGACATTACGATCAATTGTATTGGGATATTAAATGATCATGCAAGTGATAATACGAAACTCGCTTTTCAGGTTAATAGTGTGTTTCCCCATCAGCTTGTCAAATTGAGCGAACGCAATAATGGGAAATTGATTCATATCAGTACAGATTGTGTATTTTCAGGCACAAAAGGAGATTATACAGAGAACGATTTCCCTGATAGTACCACGATTTATGGTCAGTCTAAACACTTAGGAGAAATTATTAGCGAAAAACATTTGACGATACGGACCTCCATAATAGGCCCAGAACTAAAAAATGATGGAATTGGTTTATTCCTTTGGTTCATGAAACAAAAAGGTGAAATAAAAGGGTATGAAAAAGTGCTTTGGAATGGTGTAACAACACTTGAATTGGCTAGAGCGATAGACACGATGATCCAGAAGAATATTACTGGGTTATATCATTTAGGCTCGGAGGAGAAAGTCTCAAAGTTATCCTTATTGAAATTGATTGCAGAAGTCTTTGAGAAAAATGATGTAGAAATTATTCCGGATTCAAATATAGTTATGGATCGAACCATAAAGAATGGTCGGTCCGATTTTAAATACCAAGTTCCAACTTATGAAAAGATGTTAGCAGACTTAAAAGATTGGATAAGAAAGCAAGAAACAAACAGACAAAATGGTTAATGTAAGTATTAACCACTTTTTAGTGCCTGAAAGGCTTAAACGGAAGAACCGAATGATAAAATAAATAATGTAGAGAATCTATTTATTTTGTCAAAAGGTGATTTCTTTGAGGATATCTGAAAAAAAACAATATTAAATATTAATGGTCAAGAAAGAAAATATGCATATGACCATTAGTATATTACATATATTAGTGATCAAATGCTAAAAAAATTACTTTAGGATGAAGTAAATGAAAATTGTATGTAGAGTTAGGCGGGAACGTAAAAATACAGGTATCAAAGATAAAACGAATATAAGAAGGAAAATTCGTTCTACCACGGGCGATATCTAGACTTTTAATAAATAGTTCGATTAGTTTCATTCCAGTATAAAAAAAATTTTGGTTTATGGGTGGAACAATAGAAAAAACCGCCTCCTAGTAAAGAAACGGCTTAAAACATATCTTGCTTTACTTTGTTTTTCAATCGTTACTAGAAGGGGATCTTAGTTAGAATAGAGTATTTAGGATTCTGAATTATAACCTGTCCAAACTTATGGTATGGGTACTATAACGTGATGGACAATCTTTCTTATCCATGAAAGGTTTGATAAAACCAATAATGAAATGTTGGTTCTTATTTTTATTTTATCTAAGCTGTGGTGTCATAAACTAAACATTGATGCTAATGCCACTCAGTATCGTTTTCCAATGATGGTCATTCGAGTTCCAAATATCATGGTTAGGAAGTTCAATAACACAGACTTTCTCTAGGGGCCAATCGTTTTCAACAATGCCGTTTACATTCGTATGTTTGATAACGAGGATCCGAAAGTCATGCTTCACCAATCCGGATAAAATAGACTCGAGTTCCTTAACCTCTTCGAATGAACCCTCCGTCCTTACAAAAAGGATTTTTTGACTCGTTGACATTTTTTCTAGGAATCTTTGAATTCTTCTGTCATATTTCTCTTTGACCTCAGGATAACCGCCTAAATGGGTCAGCGAATTCTTATCTGTTTTAAAGTCATGATTGAAGCCTATATTGTAATGCTCGTCTAATACGTAAAGGTCCAACTGCGAAAGGTATTTTATTGGTTTTAAATGACGGGGATCCAAGAAATCGGAAAACTGATTTTGCAGAAGAAGGTTCACTTTAGGTAAAGTGGGAGAACCTACCCAATCCAGCACTCCTGCATATGGTCTTAAATTGTTTTTTCTCAGCTGAATGGAGGCCAAACAAAGATCTCCCAAACTAAAGATAGCATCGTAACTTCCGCTAATATCTTTTAAACGTAAACTCATTTTTTCATCTCCTTTTATGTTACAGGTTTCTTCCGAATTGTTTTATTTTCGGTAGAAAAGGAATGGAAGGATGTGGTTTTCTGCTAGAGTCGAGATGAAAAAAACCTACATCCTTCTTCATTCCGGTTACTATATTAAATGTAGTAGCGATGTAATGTGAGACGGCAAAAATCAAAACACTATTGAAACTGAACAATTTTTATCGAATCACATGTAAATTAGTAAGGAAAGGTTAAGGATAATAGCATTACCCCGCCTCTTAAGTTAATAGGCTAAATTGAAACTGAAACTATTTCATACATGAAAATGTATAGGTTTCTGATAACCCATTAAAAATATCAGTCTTTGGATACCAATTCAGCGATTGCCGTGCTTTCCTGTTGTCAAGGCAGCTGTGTTTGATATCTCCAGTTCTTCCGGCTGAATGGACTGTATTCACTTTGGAGCCATGAATTTGTGTTAGCATTTTCAATAGTTGATTTACTGATGTTTTCTGTGCCGTGCTTACCTGGATCGTTTCTTGATTACCTCGATCCACCGAAGCGATGTTGGCATGTACTATATCTTTCACATATATAAAATCACGCGTTTGTTCGCCATCACCGTGAATGCTTAAAGGCATCCCTTTTTTGAGTTTTTCTAAAAAGACTGCGACGACTCCGCCTTCTCCTTTTGCTGTTTGTCTGGGCCCATAAACGTTCCCATAACGGAGAATCGTATACGGGAGCCCATAAAGCTGATGAAATAATCGGATATATGCTTCGGCAGTCAGTTTTGATAAGCCATAATAAGAAATCGGTCCTGTCAGATCATCTTCGGAAATCAAGTCTTTCTGTAAATTACCATAAACACCTGATGTAGAGGAAAAGATCAGTTTACTTACAGAAGAAGATTCATGACAGGCCTTAAGAATATTTATTGTTCCATTGATATTCACATCGGCATCATATTGGGGTTCAAGAATGGAACGACTCACATCCGCCTGTGCAGCCAAATGGAAAACGACATCTGGCTTTTCCCTCACAATGATTTGCCCAGCTACCTCGCTGCATATATCTACAGTATGGATGATGGCATTGGGATGTACATATTCTGTGTGTCCGGAAATCATGTTATCCAATACATGGACCTCGGCACCATTTAAGATAAGTTCTTCAACGAGATGGGAACCAATGAACCCAGCCCCTCCTGTCACGATAGCCTTCATACATCATACTCCTTTTATATGTTTTCAGTATTGTATGTTATACGGCCACTACTCGCTTAAACAGGTACCTAGCTTTATCTAAAAAAGAAAGGGAAAAGAAAAGATGCTGACGCAATTGGAGTGGTCAGCACCTTCTTAGTTGTCATTATTTATTCTTCCTTTTGGTAATTGCGCTTTCATATACACCTAGCACATTTTGAACACCTTTATCCAGAGACCAGTGATCAATACCCCATTTTTTGGCGTTTTCTCCAAGGTTTTTCATATAGGGCTCATGCTCTAATAAATAATCTATATGGATGGTTAACATTTTTTCATCTCCTACAGGTGTTAATACACCTGTAATTCCATGTTCAATGATTTCAGGTACTCCTCCCACATCACTGGCGATTATAGCCTTACCAGTAATTTGTGCTTCTATTACTGACAAAGGCTGGTTTTCCATCAAGGTTGGAAGAACGAAAATATCCGAAATGGATAACAAATAAGGAATATCATCCCGTCTCCCCAAGAAGATCACGTCAGTTTCCAAGCCCATGGCCTTGCTTTTAATTTTCAACTCCATTTCCTGGGGACCGTCTCCAACTATCCAACAAACCCAATCATTTCTGATTTCCTTTAATTGCATAAGTGCCCCTATTAAATGATGCACTCCTTTAAACTCATTCAATCGACCCGTATAAATAATCACTTTCTTATCGGCTGGACGTTGAATATCGGATTTTTCGTCCACTCGCCTCAGGAATGATTCGATATCATATCCATAATGAAAAACACTAAGTTGTTCATCTGGAACTTTAAATTCATCCGTTAAAATATTTCTCATCCATTCATTGGCTACAATCGTATTATCAGCAGAAGTCGCACCATCATATTCAAATTGATTAAAATAATATTGCCCTTTTTTTGCGCTGCTTTTATTTTCCGTTTTGGAGGTATAATACGCGCTCTTAAGTTCGTGAGCAACACAACCATGGAGGGTGGCGACTAGAGCAGTTTTTTCGGATCTTATTCTGTTAATGCAGACGGTTGAAAATATATCTTGTGTATGAATGACATCATATTGTTCCAAACCTAAATGTTTTGCTCCTAACTGGAAAAAGTTACACCTTGTTTCATAATAATGGATCACTGGATCGCTATGAATGGGTGAATTATGTTGGTCCATCAATATCGAGATTTCTTCTGGCAGCAGTGCATCCCTATATATCCTGCGATTTTCATTGATAATGTGAACATAGTTATGGGCCTCACCATAGCTTAGTAAATCTACCTCATGTCCTAGAGATTCGAGCTTTTTTTTTAATTGTTGCATATAGTTCCAAACACCACCCACATGTGGTGCTACCCAAAAAGTGGCAAGCAGGATTTTCATGAATATTTCTCCCATCTCTTAGTACTTAGAAACTAATGATTTCATATTCGTTTTTATATAAGTATTCAGAAGATAAACTTGTGTTATTGATGGGTGTCATTATGAACAATTTTTCTGAAACCACTTTTAAAAAAATTAAAAAAAGAACTAACAATGAGTGACTGCCCTGCCATTCGATGTTAGTCCTGCAAGTTAATATTTTTTTGAACAAAGCCTTTTTTTGCGCTTCCCAAGGGATTGAAATAATAAATTATTAAAACTAAAAATGATACAAAAAAACAAGCGAGCAAAACTGTTACACACTCGCTATAAAGTGGTTTGATATTACTCTATACATAAAAGGGTTCTAGGGTAAGACATCTTTTATGAGTCTAGTATTCCTCACTATTTAATACTAGCTGGAATATGCAGCTGCGTTAAGGCTTTCTGGGCCAGTCCGAGTTGGTGCGATTACTATTCCTCCTGGTATGCTAACGAACGCTTGATACACTAAAAATCCAGGGTTAGGTGGTGCATAGTCACAACCGGTTACAGTTATTATTCTTCTGGCAGCGACTTCTAATACACCGATAGCCGGTGAGGTTTCTACTGCTGAATAGACAAGGACCCGTCCAGGTCCTACACCTCTATAAATTTGGATGGTAATAGGTACGGCGACAGTTGCTATAGAGCTAATGGCGGTGGTTGCAGTGAATTGAATACGAAGATTCGGTCCAGCATTCGCTGTGTTAAGGCCAAGTGTTGCAAAAAGTGCGGGCGTTGAGGAAAGCGGAATGGAAATTCCTCCACTAAAACTAATGTTTTGCGAAACTTGAGCGTCTAAAAATGTTCCCAATATATATCACCTCTTTTCTAAATGGTATATTCCAGTATATAAATAAGATTATTTATTCGTGTGGACAAGTTACCTTTTCTAAAACAAAAATTTTTTTTGAATTTCAAGAAAACAAAGATGTTAAATTCATCTTTATAATTAATGTTCCATTCGAAATGAAACGTTTGAGGTTCAGGAGTAATATTGAAAAACATAAGTTTTTGTCCATTTGTTCTTAAAATGGAGAGAGTAACCTATAGCAAATGAAGGATAAAGGCATAATGTAATAAGGAGTCTGTGTGAGCAATGAAATAGGTCTCATTAATCATGACTCTAAATGATGATTACTAAAATATAAATTATGAGTTTAATAAGGATTTCGAAAATAAACGAGACCATTAAGTTGGTAAAAGTGTGAATATTAACATCAATAGTGATTGGATGAGAAATCGATGAATCAACAAGGAAAATTAATAATCACAGGGGCTAATGGGTTTACAGGTCGGCATGCATGCGCACACTTCCTGAAATCAGGATTTGATATTACGGCAGTTTCAAGAAAAAAGCTGAATATCGAAGGTAAGATAACTGCAGAATGTTGTAATCTGACAAATGGAAACGATGTAAACAACCTCATCAAAAGGACCAAACCTCAGTACCTTCTCCATTTAGCTGGTCAAAACCACGTTGGGGAATCATGGTTGGAACCCGTTTCAACTTTGGAGGCAAACACCATGTCCACTGCATATTTAATCGATGCCATTCGTAAACAAAGTCCAACTTGTAAAATCGTGATAGTCGGCTCAGCTCTTCAAATTGATCCCATTTCCATTTCCTCTATTCCCCATCCTTATAGTTTAAGTAAAACACTTCAAGTACTTATAGCAAAATCATGGGCCGTTTTATATAACATGGATATCATCATTGCAAAACCATCCAATCTAATTGGACCCGGACTATCCAATGGGGTTTGTTCCATTTTCGCGAAAAAAATTGCAAAGATGGAAAAGATGGGAACGGAAACGGTCCTTGAGGTCGATAATCCGAATGTTCAACGTGATTTCCTGGATGTAAGAGATGCAGTGAGAGCTTATGACCTTCTTTTGAGAAGGGGACAGTCTGGAGAAACATACGATGTTGCTTCAGGTACTAATCGTTCTTTAGAAGACATCATTGAAGGCTATAGGACGGTAACAACAGGTGAAATTAAGGTGAATTCCCAACGAAATGATTTAATCGAAAATAAAATGGCAATCAATCCTATTAAGCTCGTGAATTTGGGGTGGAAGCCAAGTATCCCACTTGAATCATCTTTAATGGACATTCTTGCCTTTCATCGCGAATTAAAGGAAAAGTGCTGAAAAAAAATGGAAGCAGTTAGAAAAATACTTCATGTAAAATGTTTCTCAGGAGGGAAGGCAATGGAGCCGAAAGTATCAATCATTATTCCATTTTATAATTGTCCCTATATAGATCAAGCCATTCAAAGTGCGCTTGATCAAACCTATAAGAATTTAGAGGTTATTGTCGTAGATGATGGTTCGACAATTTTCACTGAAAAAATCGAGCCGTTCTTGGAGAAAATCCGTTACTTAAGAAAAGAGAACGGGGGAACTGCGACAGCTTTGAATCATGGGATACATGCTGCTACGGGAGAATATGTCGCTTGGTTAAGCTCGGATGATTATTTCCTGTCAGAAAAGGTGTCTTTGCAGATTTCGTTTATGCTCGAACATAACGCAGATGTGAGTTTTACGAATTTTGATTGTATTGATAAAAATGATGATGTCACTCTTCCTT
>NZ_JBFUHM010000041.1:0-38087 GCF_056402395.1 Peribacillus sp. P4_B1 | reverse complement strand
TTAGCCACGCGAGTGGGTGTGTTTTCCTCAATTCATCAATCACTTGAAACCTTTCGGCTTTCAGGACCATTCCTTCCCATGTAGATTTGGATTGCGCTTTTTTAAATAGTCCACCTGCGCTTTCAGATAAGCATTTTCTTCTTCTACACTAGTAAAATTCTTACGGTTCCATACACCACGTTGGTCTTCAAAAGGCTCATTATTTTGCACTTTCTTTACCCAATTCGCTATTTGTGCATCACTTTTGATCCAAATCGCTCACGAAGCCGACGATATGACCAGCCTTCCTCCAACTTCAAACGAACAACTTCTCGCTTTAATTCTTCTGTATATGTTTGAAACGTTTGCCCCTTTTTTGCCATAGAAAAATCCCCTCTCAGATAGACTGTTAAGAACATTTTATCATGCTCTCTTTTTACTCTGTCTACCTGTAGGGGATAATACCAAATTGTAGATTAAAGCGCTCTTTTTTTTGTTTTTAATAAAATCTATATAGTAAGTCAGCAGCGATCTATATGTATATTACAGCTATTTAGATAATAACATTATCTTTTTTTTATGTTAGGAAGCGGATACAGTCCACCTCCGTCTGATCCTCCATTAACCATCCTGTTACCACCGGAACTCTCAGTCGCACCTTTAAAACTATCAACCAAACATTTGCATGAAAATCGTTCGGAGCTGAACAAACGGTATGACAATGCGCACTGCTATTTAGCTGCACATATCCAATTATTTAGCCGGTCATTAAGGATTGTAAATGCAAACAGAGTACAGAAGCAACCACTAAAACGATTTCCTTCTTAAGGTTCCCCAGCATGTACTTCATTCATAAGTACTGCAATTTTCGCAATGATCAAACTATCGGCTTTGCTTTCATTGGCCATTTTTTGTTTAATTCAGTTATAAAAGTTTTAACATTCTTTTTATCTTCCATAATCGGTGAATAAACGTATGAAAGTGTTCTATTAAAGGATTCATTTTTTAATTGAATTATAGAAAGGATTTTATTTTGTACATCCCTTTCAATGACACTTTGGGAAAGGAGAGCCAGCCCTGTGCCGTTTTTTATAAGTGTTTCTTTAATTCCTTGATTGCTGCTTATCGTCAGTATCGATTTAATTTTCAAACCATTAGTGCGTATGACGTGGTTAAGGTACTCACGTGTACCAGAGCCAACTTCCCTGGTTACCCATGCTTGGTCATGTAAATCAGTAATCGCCACTTCGTCTTTATAAGCAAGTTCATGACCATTTGAAGAAACAACGAATAGCTCATCTTGCATAAAGGGGTGTACGGAAAGCTCTTTTTCATTAGTTTGACCTTCGATTAAACCAATATCCACTTTGTATAGCCGAACGGCTTGAACGATTTCTTCGGTGTTTCCAATTACAACTTGAAGTTCAAGCTCAGGATAGTCCTTTTGAAGGTCAATGAGTAACGAAGGGAGGATATACTCTCCTATTGTAAAACTTGCCCCTATCTTTAATTCACCTTTGATGGACTTATCATGTTCCTGAATGTCCTCTCGGGTCTGCTCATAGATTGTGATCATTTGTTTAGCCCGATCGTAAAGAATTTCACCTGTTGAGGTGACTTTTAGGAATTTAGGAGAGCGGAGAAATAGTTTGGTTTGGAACTCTTCTTCTAATTTTTTTATGTGCAAACTAACACTTGGTTGCGACATAAGAAGGATTTCTGCTGTTTTTGTAAAATTCTTGACTTCTACAAGGGTCACAAATGTTTTTAAAGCATCATAGTACATAGGAATTCCTCCTTATTATTAATATTCTTAATAGTTGCAATAAATTATATATATTTTACTAATGATGTACATTCCAGTAAAGTTTAATGAGAAACTTATTTTAGGAAGAGTTTAAGCGGGGGAAGGCTATCGTCCTTTATAACCTTATTTTTTATTTTATTTGTATCGTGGTTTGAAAAAGTGTTCCCTTCCTGTATGAACTGTACTTTCTGATTTTTTTTGCAGTTAAAACCGACTTGGTCTATAGGAGTAAACGAGTTAATTAAATGGATGGAAATAAAGGTTAAATCCGCTCGTTGTATATAAGAGTCAATTAAGATAAGTTTATATTCTTTTGTGAGGTGGAAATGGTGCAACTTCAGGTAATGAACAGTCCCTTTAATCATGAACAGGCAGAGCTTCTTAACACTCTTCTGCCTAGTTTGACAGAAACACAAAAAATTTGGTTGAGCGGTTATCTGACCGCATCTTTATCAGTTTCGAATATTGGAACAGCCGATGCCCCGGTAATGGAGGCTCAAGGCAGCGGGAAGACAGTATCAAAAGATGTTACCATTCTTTATGGTTCACAGACAGGGAATGCTCAAGGGCTGGCGGAAAATGCGGCGAGAAAGCTTGAGGGTAATGGCTTTCAGGTTACCCTTTCATCCATGAGTGACTTTAAAGTGAACAACTTGAAAAAAGTCAAAAATCTTCTTATTGCCGTTAGCACGCATGGAGAAGGTGATCCGCCAGATAATACATTGTCTTTCCATGAGTACCTTCATGGCAGGAGGGCACCAAGCCTTGAGGGTCTCCGCTATTCGGTATTGGCGCTTGGGGACAGCTCATATGAGTTTTTCTGTGAAACGGGAAAACAATTCGATAAACGCTTGGAGGAACTTGGGGGGACACGGTTATTTCCGCGAATGGACTGTGACCTTGATTATGATGAGCCTGCTTCCGAATGGCTGGATGGAGTCATTTCCAGTTTAAGTGAAGGGCAAGTCAGTTCTGCTGCTGCAGTTCCCGAAGCAAAAGCTTCTGTAGGTGAAAAAACTTCTTATTCGAGAACAAATCCGTTTAAAGCGGAAGTGTTGGAAAACATAAATTTGAACGGACGTGGCTCTAATAAAGAGACACATCATCTCGAGTTATCACTTGAAGGCTCTGGCCTTACATTCGAACCTGGTGACAGCCTTGGCATTTATCCGAAAAATGATTCGGATTTAGTGGATAAACTTCTTTTGGAACTCAATTTGGACCCTGAAGAAACCGTGAAGGTCAATAAGCAGGGAGAACTTCGTCGGCTAAGGGAATCGCTCATCTCCGACTTTGAAATAACGGTATTGACCAAGTCGCTCATTGAACAAGCGGCACAGCTTTCTGATAACGAGGATTTAAAGGAACTTTTAAAGCCTGGTAATGAAGAAAGGTTGAAAGAATATCGAGAAGGCCGTGATTTGCTTGACTTTGTCCGTGATTTTGGTTCATGGGGTGAATCGGCGCAAGAGTTCGTATCCATACTCAGGAAAATGCCTGCCCGCCTATATTCGATTGCGAGTAGTTTATCCGCATATCCGGATGAAGTGCATTTGACAATCGGTGCTGTCCGGTATGAAAGTCACGGTCGTCAAAGAAAAGGTGTCTGCTCCATTTTATGTGCGGACCGAATACAGCCCGGGGACATGCTGCCTGTTTACATCCAGCATAACCAGAACTTCAAGCAGCCTAAGAACCCAGACACGCCCATTATCATGGTTGGACCTGGAACGGGCATTGCTCCGTTCAGATCCTTCATCCAGGATCGCGAAGAAACGGAAGCGAACGGGAAAACGTGGCTCTTTTTCGGCGATCAGCATTTCGTGACGGATTTCCTATATCAGACTGAATGGCAACAGTGGTTGAAAACAGGTGTACTTACGAAAATGGATGTTGCCTTTTCTCGTGATGCGGATGAAAAAGTGTATGTTCAAAACCGGATGCTGGAGCACAGCAGGGAATTATACGAATGGCTTCAAGAAGGGGCAGCTGTATACATTTGCGGGGACGAGAAAAACATGGCACATGATGTCCATAATACGCTTATTGAGATCATAGAAAAAGAAGGTCAGATGAGCCATGCTGCTGCGCAAGCTTATCTTGACGATATGCAACAGACTAAACGTTATCAGCGTGATGTTTACTGAAATTTGGATGAAAAGGAGATAACGAAATGGTGAACCCACTATTAAAAGCACCAGAAGGCCTGCCTAGTGATGTTGAGCAAATTAAAGAAAAAAGTGATTATTTGCGAGGAACACTTGGAGAAGTTATGCAGGATCGGATCAGCGCCGGTATTCCAGATGATGATAATCGATTAATGAAACATCACGGCAGCTATTTGCAGGATGACCGGGATTTGCGCAACGAACGTCAAAAACAAAAACTTGAGCCTGCCTATCAGTTCATGTTGCGTGTCCGGATGGCCGGCGGGGTTGCACAGCCTTCTCAATGGCTTGTTATGGATGACCTTGCTCAGAAATACGGTAACGGTACATTGAAATTGACAACAAGACAGACATTTCAAATGCACGGTATTTTAAAATGGAATATGAAAAAAACCATTCAGGAAATTCATGCGTCCATGCTGGATACAATTGCTGCATGCGGAGATGTAAACCGGAATGTAATGTGTAATTCGATTCCATTTCAATCCGAAATCCACTCGGAAGTATATGAATGGTCGAAAAAATTGAGTGATTATTTATTACCACGTACAAGGGCGTATCATGAAATCTGGCTAGATGAAGAAAAAGTCGTCGGTACACCTGAATTGGAAGAAGTTGAACCAATGTACGGACCGCTTTATTTGCCAAGGAAGTTTAAAATAGGCATTGCGGTTCCTCCATCCAATGACATTGATGTTTACTCCCAGGACCTTGGCTTCATAGCAATTGTTGAAAGTGGAAAACTCGTTGGTTTTAATGTGGCGATCGGGGGCGGTATGGGAATGTCCCACGGTGATAAGGCGACATACCCCCAGCTAGCCAAAGTAATTGGATTTTGCCAGCCAGACAAAATAGTGGATGTGGCTGAGAAGATCATTACAATTCAGCGTGATTACGGAAACCGCTCCGTTAGGAAAAATGCACGGTTCAAGTATACGGTTGACAGGCTTGGGCTCGAAGCGGTAAAGGCTGAACTTGAAAATCGGTTAGGATGGAAGCTGGAGGAAGCGAGAACATATCATTTTGATAATAATGGTGACCGCTATGGCTGGGTAAAAGGCATGCAAGGAAAATGGCATTTTACATTATTCGTCGAGGGTGGCCGAATCGCTGATATCAATGATTACAAGCTGATGACCGGTTTGCGCGAAATCGCAAAAATCCATACGGGTGATTTCCGTTTGACCGCCAATCAAAACCTGATCATTGCCGATGTATCAAGTCAGCAAAAGAAAAAGATCATAGAATTGCTTGAAACATACGGTTTGACGGATGGTGCACATCATTCAGCCCTCCGCCGCAGCTCGATCGCATGCGTGGCGCTTCCAACATGCGGATTGGCAATGGCAGAAGCAGAGCGTTATTTGCCGGTTCTGCTTGATAAAATTGAAATCATCGTTGATGAAAACGGACTGCGGAACGAAGAAATCACGATAAGAATGACCGGTTGCCCGAATGGTTGTGCCCGGCATGCACTAGGAGAAATTGGTTTTATAGGTAAAGCACCTGGCAAATATAATATGTACCTCGGTGCAGCATTTGATGGAAGCAGGCTAAGCAAAATGTACCGTGAAAACATCGGTGAAGAAGAGATTTTAAAAGAGTTGCGTGTACTTCTTTCCCGTTATGCGAAAGAACGTCAGCAAGGAGAGCATTTTGGGGACTTTGTCATCAATGCAGGCATTGTTAAAGAAGTGACGGATGGTACGAATTTTCATGATTAATTATAACGAACGAGAGACAGGAATGGATTCCTGTCTCTTTTTTAGAGATTGAACAGAGTATGGTTACTTACTGGCAGCATAGGAGCCTTAATAAACAGGCAATTGACATCGATAGTATGCCCTCTTGATTATTCAGAGACCCCGGTTTGGAGGATGTCAACTTTGGTTTCTACTTTAATGTGCATCATGGGATAGATCTTTCTCCATTGTTCATAGGTCATTTTTTTATTTTTGGCATGATATTTTTCCTTCAAGCCAATCGGGTCAATGTTTTTTTTCTGTAAATCTTTAATAAGACGGTTTGCCTGCCTGTTTAAAGAAGTTTGCATTTCCTTTTCAATTATTTTTATCATCTTTTTATTGGTAAGATTGTCCTTTCGCATTGATTCTTTAATTTGTCCTTTAATTTTGAGCTTTATCGTAATGGACGGATTTCGCTCGGAGTTGGATACCTCATAATTTGAACCGCTTCGAATACTTTCCACGACGATATCACTTTTCTGCTTGTCGTTTAATTTAAATTTGTAAATTCCCCGTTTATGAAATTGAACTAATGTCTTGAAAATGAACATATCATCCGTTCGAACTTTACTGACCATTTTATTTTCATGAAACAAGGCCACTCCTGAAACTGCAACTTCTTTATTAATTATTTTAAATAAAGGAAGAAACGAATCTCCGCCATCTTCCAGGGAGTTTCTTAAAAAAAGATGGAGGTTTGTATCCGGTCCATTCCCTGTTTCAATTTGTTGATTAATTAAGTCCGATAAAAAGATTCCAATATTTACATTCGAATCTGGTGGTTTGGTATTTATGAAATCCTTGACCTTTCCTTCAACGATGGCCAAAAAGACCCTGTTTCCAATTTGAGGTTCACGGTAGAGATAATCGGTCAGTTCTGTCATTCCTATTTCATGTACCATTTTCTCGCTAAATAAAAAGATGCGTGTCTGTCCTAGCATCACCGGCTTATCCGCTTTTTTGGATACGATAGCCTGAACATCACTCGTTGTCGTCGATGTTCCAGTTAAGATTTGATATGTACCCAATTTTTCCTGTTGGAAGATAGGGATGACGAACATTCCTTCGATTATTTTATCCTTTCGTATATCGTAGCCAATGGCTTGGGCCATATTGACTTCATCAACCACTTTTGGCTGGGCACAGCTGCAAAGGAGAGAAAAAGCCAAGATGACAAGAAAGAATTTTCTCATAAACTTTTCCTCCTTTTCTTTATATAAATGATGAACAAAAGAAGAGGCAAATATAATACAAGGAAGAGCACGGCGTATGGATTGATTATTTTATTCAAAATATAAAGGGAATCTTGATCAAAAACAAATATATTAATGATCAGGATAATAATGGACATCGCCCATAATGGATACTTTTGCTGAACATTGAATATGCGCTTGACACCTCTGCTGGCAGCCCACAAGCAGATGGTCATGTTGGGTATGACAAAAATGGCCCACCAAGAAATTTCTATATATTCAAATCGCTGAATAAAGGGCAATTCGACAATGCTGGTCATTGTAAGTGTCGGCCATATAGTCAGTTCCAACTGTTTTTGAGAATAAAAAATCAGTGAAACTAAATAAATAAATACGGTTAATAAGGTTGTTGCTATGGCTCCTCCATGAGCATATTTTTGTGAAGTTTTAGCATCTTTGATGAATGGATAAAACATCAAGATCATTTCAAACCCAAGCATAGTTAAGGAAGTACTTTTGGTTCCCTTTAGTATATCCAATAGATTGTGGTCGAATATAGGAAGCAAATTGGTTAATTCAGAGTATCTCATGGCATAGAATAGAACAAAGAAAATCCAGTAAGAAAAAACGACGCTTAAAAAGGCAATTCCCGTAATTGTACGGAAGCCTCCCGTGTTTATATAATAAATCAGAAGCAATAAAACCACTGTAAACGCCCAAGAAGCTACCCCTGCAAACATCCATACATGTATGACATTTATATAGCTGATAATCATATTCATCCCAAGGATCAAAAAGTAAAG
The DNA here is from genome assembly GCF_056402395.1 of Peribacillus sp. P4_B1. Classification (NCBI taxonomy): domain Bacteria; kingdom Bacillati; phylum Bacillota; class Bacilli; order Caryophanales; family Bacillaceae; genus Peribacillus; species Peribacillus sp. P4_B1. Next base: position 30,392 of record NZ_JBFUHM010000041.1, on the reverse strand, counting down.
AATGAATAATAGACTGAAAAAATTCCCAATCCATTTTCCGAATGCATGATTATTGGCAGAAATGATATCACCTGGGACGATACTAAATATTTTATATATGATCCAAATCAATATATGAACGATCAGTCCGGCAAGTAGTATCGAAATCCAGCCATCCGTTCCCGCCGACTTAGCTAAAACTCTTTGAAAACTTAATACGCCTACCCCCGTTTGCATGGAATGCACTAAAAAAAACACATAGAACGATGATATTTTATACTTTTCTTTAACTTCTACATGGTTCATATAGGACCCTCATTTAAATCATTCATTAAAATCATTTTTTTTGATTTTCGCTTTTTTTGGCGTTGGCTGTCTGGACGTATCTTCAGGATGTAAATTTTCAGGTCTGGATTTAAAAAAATTATAAGGAAGCCGAACAAAGCTATCTTTCCAATCTTGGATGCGAAATGGATATATGGGTTCAAGGTACGGATGTCCCATTGACGTTAATTTGATAAGGTGGGTCATCAAAAACACGGCCGCTATGATAATGCCAATTCCCCCCCAAATTGAGGCCCCCAGTAAAAAGGGGAAGCGCAGTAACCGAATGGCATTCCCCATTTTATAAATAGGAGTAACAAATGATGCCAACGCCGAGAGGGCAACGATGATCAATAAGATATTACTTGTCAGACCAGCTACAACTGCCGCTTGACCGATAACGATACCGCCGACGATACCTAATGTCTGACCTACCTTTGTTGGCAGCCTGGCTGCCGCTTCACGTAATAACTCAATGGAAATCTCCAAGAATAATGCTTCGATCAAAGGCTGAAAAGGTATTAAGTTCCTTGAAGAGACGATCGTTTCCAACAAATCTTTAGGAATCAGTTCATAATGATAGGTCAAAACGGCTACATAAATGGGAGTTGCAAATATGGAAAAAGCGACCGCGAATATCCTTAATAAACGGAAAGCAGATGCCGGAACCCAAGGCATATTATAATCTTCCATGGTGATAAAGTATTCCAACAATATGGTTGGAGTAATAAGTACAGAGGACGATCTATCGATTAACAAGGCTACTTTACCTTCAGCCAATGCACTTGCAATGCGATCAGGCCTTTCCGTATTTAGAAAAAGGGGAAATACGGTATTTGAATTATCATATAGCATTTGCGCGATATGTGACCCGTCCAATATTTCATCAAACTCTACGTCATTGATCCTTTGTATAATATTTTCAACATTTTCCTGATCAACAATCCCTTCTATCGATAACACTGCCACTTTCGTTTTAGACAAGGACCCTACAATCATTTCACTTACTTGCAACCCAGGGATAGGCAGCCTTTTTCTGACTAGATTCAGATTAATATCAATATCCTCGACAAAAGCTTCTTGAGCACTTATGATTCCAAATTCAAGTTCAGGTTTATTAACTTGCCTGTCTCGTTGGGCCGCAGCATTGATTAATAGGCATTCATCAAGATTTCCATCTAAACGAATGGCAATTTGGCCTCTCATGATCCTTTCTTCGATTACAACCTTGGTACTGGTGATAAGTGTACTTTCAATAGGAACGTTCTCTTTAATTTGCTCCAAATTTATCGTTTCCAGAGTTGGTATGACAGAAAGAACACTTTCGTGAAGTACCTGTGCATCAATTAAAGAGCGATAAAACGATACCCAATAGCCGACGCCATTATATGTTCCTTGATGGTTTATGAAATCATTGGATGAAGAAAGGGAATTGAATAGGCCCCTTACATCCGAAGCTTTATTTAATTCGTCATTTTTAACAGAATGTTGAATGGTTTTTTTTTTGAACTTTCTACGGTTAAACAATGCTGTCACCTCTAAACTAAAGCTTATTATCCTAGCATTTGCAATTTAATTACATATTAACCATTTTAGTTTGCACATCTGCTCGTTTCGGAAAGGGGATGCATTAAAAAAACCTTTGTTTTAAAAGCTATCAACATTTCCATATTGATTATTGTTTTGGTTCCGCTAGTTTTTTTCTAGCCAAAATCCCTAATAATACAACCGATATTTTTAAAATGGGAGATTTTGCAGGGATATGTATTTCCCTTTATTATGTATTTCCCTTTATATTGATTGGCTTGCCAATTTTTACATTCGTAATCGTTCAAGTGAATAGGAGTAGGAGAAGTGGATGAAAAGATTATGGTTGATCTTGCTTATTCCTATGCTTGCAGGCTGTTGGGATAGTGAAAATATTGAAGATTTATCCCATGTAATGGGGGTGGGAATCCATGCCAAATAAGCCTCTGATAGGTCATTTTTTTTCGCTATGCTGCACTCTTGTGACACATGGTATACTGATAGACAACACCCAATATATCAAAGACTGTCTTTTTCTCATAACGGTGGGATTTTCGCCCGTTTTTCTGTAGGAGGACAAACAGGCGAAGTAGAATCTTTGATAGCTCTTGGGTGCTTTTTTGTATCGCTTGAAACAGCAGTAAAAAATAGTCTTTGATGATATAAATAGCTTTATATTCACTAAGTTCTCGTTTTTTCTGGATGAGGAGTAGTTGTCGCATTTGAAACATGGTAGAGGAACAGAGAAGAATGCCAATCAGTTGACCATAGAGATGACATTCTAATCGCTCTTTTTTGATCTCTTTACAATCATCTATTTCAAAGAAGGATTTCCAAGTTTTAAAGAGTAATTCGATTTGCCAACGTAAGGAATAAAGATCGTGAACATGTTCCGTTGCAACATCTTCGGGTAGAGCATTGGTTATGTATACATTCATAGCACTCAATCGTTTACTGCGTTCTTTCATGACAATCCCTTTCTTTTTCTCCTTTAGGGCTTGATTTTCCCACCGTTTTAGGGTTTGTTCTTCCGTAAGCCGGTGGATAATGACTTTTGATACTGGCCAATGTAAACGTCAGAGATCTCATAGGTTTGTCCTGGTTTTAATTGATGCATAATCTCTTCCATATCCAATTGAATATACTCGGTTTGTTTTTTGACCGTTCCATTTTTGAAGTATTCGGGATTAGAATTTCGCAGATAAATCCGAGTGTTTAATTTTAAGCGAGAGATATAATAGGCTCCTTTCTTACCCATTTGATAGAGATCTTTCAAGTCAAAATAACCTAAATCACGTATACATAAGTCACCCGTTTCTACCGTTTGTAAGCACGTAGAACCGTAGGTTTTATCATTTTGTTTACCAGGTCCTGAGTGAACGTGCAGGAATTGACCACTGAGGAGATCATATTCTAATTGAACCTTTACGCCAGCTGTATGACTACTGCCTCCAGATCCTTGATAGGCTGAGGCAAACATGTCTGGGAGTTGAAAGGTCGTAGAATCCATGATTCGTATACGCTGAAACTGAGAAGCGTAACGATGAGGAAGAGCCTGAGAGGCATATAGCTTTTGAGTAAGCAAGGAAGTAAATACCTGTTCTAAGAACTTGACAGCCGAAGGATTAAATCGTTGATTGAGTCCTTCAGGACTTATCAAGACTCCCGTTGAAGATTCTAAACAACTACATAACTGTGTTAGGGAAGTACTCGCTACTTTTTGGCTTAACCACACGCACAACGCTATTAAATCTTTAGCTTGGTACTTACTCGTCCTTTGAACAAAACCTACCTTTTTAGCTAGCTCTTGGAGAGCTTGTGGAGCCAAGGATCGTTGTAGTTCCTGTGAAAAGAGGGTAAGTTCGTCTGAAATTTCGCGACTCATAAAAAAACACCAGCCTTTCCATGATATTACAGAAAGGATAGCGTTTTTTTCGCTTTCGGGGAAATGATTTGCCCTTAGCTTGATGGGCATGTGGTGGAACCCCTAAAAGGGGAACGTTAGACGGTCAAAAAATTGAAGTGAAAAATACTTCTGCTACACCAGGGGATTTTCAAGAAGAAACGCAAATATGGAATATTGAAGTAACAAGCGAGCAAACCGATACTGAAGGGAAAAAGCAAAAGGTTATCACTCCCTATTCTGTCTTACTTAAAGCCAATGGCGACACTTGGAATGTGGACGGGGTGAGGATCGATGAGTGAACAGGCTGCTGTTGAATCAATTGGCAAGGAAGAAGTTAACCAAGGATCTAAGTGGTGGAAATGGTTGATTGGGGGCAGTTTGTTAGCTTCTTCGCCTTTGCTGGTTATGCTTCTTCTGTTATTCGGGTTTATGTTCATGTTTCTCATGATCTTTGGAACGATGACGGAAGAAGGTGAAACAAAGATCATTGGAGGGGAGATTTCGCAAATTGGAGAAAATGAAATCCCTGCTGAATACCTTCCCGTTTATAAAGCTGCTGAAGAAAAATACGGGGTTCCGTGGAATCTGCTTGCGCTCATCACCGGGTAGAAACCAGGTTTTCAACATTAGAAACTATGGTTTCCCCGGACGGGGCAATCGGACATTTGCAATTCATGGTTTTAACTTGGATTGGTTGGTCATATCCAGGTGGGGATCGGCTAGGAAATGCAGATAGAATTGATTTTGCGTGTAGTATTGGCCAATCGGTCCCAGCTTCAAAAGACGGTAAGGTGGTTTATGCCGGTTGGCAAAACCCGAATAATCATAAAGAAGGATACGGACTTTATGTGTGAGTGGATCATGGAAATGGTTCTAAAACGACATACGCCCATTTATCCGGTTTAAGTGTAAGTCTGAGTTGTGGAAATGGGTGATGTAGTCGGGAAGTGTGGCAACTCGGGTTCGTCAACGGGTCCACATTTACATTTTGAGATTTATCAAAATGGATCTCGGATTGATCCGTCACCATTTATCGGTTTATAACCCAGATAACTAAATAACGGCTTCACAGAATCGATTTTGCGGGACTTTTTGGTCAAAGGTAAGGGTATGAGTCTTAAATGTTCTAAAAACAAAAATAAAGCCGTTTAAAAACGTTTTAAATCGATGTGGATAATTTCGCATCTTTAAAAATTTAAAGGAGGGTTTAATATGCCAGCTTTTTTCACACCAGTAACACCTATTCGATATGTATCTTTTAATTTTGAAGGATATATTGATTCATTAAAAGAGAAGTATTTGGGTGACTTATCTTTTTATAATGATTTAACGAAATATGCATCAAACGAAGCACGTTTAGAACAAAAGAAAGATAAATTTGAAATTAAGTTAGATCACTCACACGTTGTGGAACGAGCAAAAGAACGTAAAAATAAACAAACAAATGATACGCCTGTTAATAATAAGAAGTATATTCAAACGAACTTCAGTAGGTCTGTACATGAAGGAGGTGAAAGATGATGAAAAAACGAAACGTAATAATCGCATCCATTCTCATCTTTTCACTCGTAGTCGGTGTATATGCTTATCAATTCATGTTTCCGAAACAAGAATATGCGGTTAGTACATCAGATCCGCTTGCAACGAAAGTTGGAATGGATGTATTAAAAAACGGGGGAACAGCTGTTGATGCTGCTATTGCGATTTCGTATACGCTTGGAGTTGTTGAACCTTATGCCTCAGGAATTGGCGGAGGCGGAGGAATGTTAATCGATCGTGCCGATGCCTCTCCGACATTTATTGATTACCGAGAGGTAGCACCTAATGATGATAAAGGTGAAGATGTAGGTGTACCAGGATTCGTCGCTGGTATGGATTATATTCATCACAAATATGGGACGTTGCCGATGAATGAGTTAATTGATCCTGCTATTGGATATGCAGAAAAAGGTTTTACGGTGGATCAAGATTTGCATGATCATCTCATATCGTATAGCGGCAACATTGATGAGCAAGAACTAAAAAGCTTTTATTCAAATGGAAAAGCGATTGATACTGGTGATACTTTAAAGCAGTCGGAGTTAGCAGACACGTTGCAAACCATCAAAGAAGAAGGACCAAATGCTTTTTATAAAGGTGAAATTGCAGATGAAATACAGGGTGAAACAGAAATTTCAGTACGTGATCTACGTGAGTATAAGCCTGTGGAACGAAAGCCTTTAATGACGACTTATAAAGGGCATGAAATCATCAGCGCACCTCCTCCGTTTTCAGGTGCAACATTAATTCAAATGTTGAAAATGGCCGACAAAGAAGATGTTTGGAGTTTAAAAGAGAAACACCCAAGCCTTTTCTATCATTATCTCAGTGAAATTTCGAAAGTGGCGTATCAAGATCGTTTGAAAAAGATGGCTGACCCATCATTTATTAAACAAGCATCTGATGACTGGGTGGATGATCACTACGTAAATTTATTAATTAAACAAATTAATGAAACCCAAGCTAACAAAACGAAAGTTAGTGACGTGGAAGAGCACGAAAGTACAACCCACTTCGTTGTCATAGATGGTGATGGAACGGTTGTCTCTACAACGAACACACTCAGTAACTTTTTCGGAAGCGGTAAATATGTAGATGGTTTCTTTTTAAATAATACGCTTAGTACGTTCGGTGAAGGAATTAATAAAATCGAAGAAGGAAAGCGCCCGAGAACGTTCACAGCGCCAACTATTATTCGAGAAGGTGACGAATGGATAATGGCCATCGGTACACCGGGTGGAAATCGAATTCCACAAGTGCTAATGCAAGTAATGGGGAACTATTTTGAAAATAACCAATCAATTAAGAAATCCATTGAAAGCAAACGAGTGATTTTCGAGTCGCATAAGTTTTATTCAGAAGCTGAATTGAATGAACAAACAAAAGATCAGCTAAAAACATATGGGTATGATTTGGAAACTAATGATAACCCAATGTTCTATGGAGGCGTTCAAGCGCTCGTCAAAGATTTAAAGAAAAATAGGATTAAAGGTGACGCAGACTTACGGCGTCACGGTTCATGGGAAAAAGATACTAAATAAAATAATGGAGGATTGAATAATGATCGTAAAACAAATCGTAGGAGTAATTGGCCCAATTGCAATTATAGCAGGAGTAGTTGCTGGACTTGGATTGCTAAAACATCCAGCAACATTATCTCCGATTGGGGTACAGCCACATCGCCATCAAGCTAACAATAACGAGTTACCCCAAAACGATAAAAACGAGTAAGATGTACAAAATTTTCGTTCTGGGGGTATTATGATTTCTTACCTTGATGGGCATGGGGTGGGAATCGCTAAAAGTAAAAATAATGATGAAATCATGTTAACACAACAAATCCTGGTGCCTCCAAGAAGTGTTTTTGAAAAGAGAATCAAATCAAACTAAAATCAAGATACTTTGCTCATAACCAATCATCAAAGTATCCTTCATTTAAAGATGTATGAAGGAAATAACCGATGGAAGCTATCGTTAATCAGTCAATACGCGATAACAATATGAAACCTATTTAAAAGAGATTGAGCGTATTGCCGAGGCTGAAGTTGAGAAGGATGTCGAGAAAATCGTAGACAAATTACAGCATGAATATAAAACAGGGGTAGCTGGATTATTTCTGTATGTGGAAAATCAGCATCCGAAGTTTTGGGAGAAACATAAGCAGAAATGGGATGAAATTTTTAGTAAAGCTGATATTAATTATCAAATTGACATAAGGATCATAGACTTTGGTTCAAAAGGAGGGGTGAAGTGAATTGTCAGGGGTAAAGGCAAACATTCCATAAATGGACAGGCAATTCCATAAGAATGAAAAACCTTCCAAATGGGAAGGCTTCAGTTTGTAGACAAAAGGGTTTCGGGATGTTCTCATTCCGAAACCCTTTGGATTTTTTATTGGATGGGAAGGTTTTTTTGTCAAGGCTCATCAAAGAAAAAGTCCCATCATTTAAAAAGGCTTATCGAAAGTTCTGGGAAGATTCGTCACTTCATGTGCAACCCTGATGCCGGATTGGATGGCTCCTTCAATCCAAGCAGGTACTGTTGATGTATGCTCTCCAGCGAAGTGGACCCTTCCTTCAGGAGTTGGGATGTATGGAAACAAGTCCGTTTCCTGACCAGGTTTAAACATGGAGAAAGCTCCGTATGCGTACTGATTCCGGGTCCAGCTAAAAGAAGCTCCTGATAAAAAATGATCGTATACTTGTTTTCCATGGACCCTTTCCAAATTTTTTAATGCGTTTTGTATACGATCTTTTTCCGGGAGGATATCCCATAAAGTGGCATCATCCTCCCATGTATAACTTGCTAAAATGATACCAGATTCACTTGGGTTTACCGTTTGGTAGGGGTAATAAGAAAATCTAATGGGTAGATCGGTCATCAATTTACCTCCGAATATTCCTTCCCTTTCCCAAAATCTATTTCCGAACTGAAGTCCGATTTTTGTTGAAGCAGGATAATGGAGTTCCCTTATTGCCTTCCACTTATTATGGGAAAAGGAATTGCGGGGTTCAATATCCATAAATGACAACAATTGAAGAGGTATTGTCACGATGGCAAGATCACCGGTAACGGTTAAGGGTCTATCGCTTTGAGTGTGTTTAGAATGGATGGTTACTCGATTATCATGTTGAACAATTTTTGTCACTTCATATCTGAAATTTAGATTTTCCTTCAATTCGGGTACAAAAGCATAAGGAAGCCGGTCGTTTCCCCCCTCGATTGCATGAAAAACGATGTTAGGATCAAGAAGTGGTAAAAACTCCCTGAGAATGGCAGTAAAGGAAAGTTCAGGTAAACCTTCTAAACCCATTAGGACTTTAATGCTTTCAATTGCACCGGTTGATAGACTCGTCCCTACTGGATTGTACTGTAAAAAGAAGCTCAAGGAGTATTTATCAAATTCTTTAATAACTATTTCCCAATTTCTAATTGGGTTTTGAATGATGAAATCAGTCACTGGTTTAATTGCCATGTTGAATAATTCTTCAGCTGTTTTACCTCTTTCATGGGGAGCTACTGGGTACTTCAGTATATCCGGGTTCCGTTGATATATGGCAGCGGTCGTTTTGATTCCATTGGCATAAATGGGATCATTAGGAGTCGCGTTCACAAAAGGGATGATTCGTAAACCGTACTTCTTGATGTATTCAGCAACTAAGTAATGATAATTCGGAATGCGCATGGCACCTGCTTCAAGGTAGGAACCATCCGAAAATGGCTCCCGTATGGTCAAAACACGCCCCCCGACCCTCCCGGTTGCTTCCAATATCGTTACATCGTGTCCGGCTTCTTTTAAGAGGGATGCTGCAACTAACCCAGACATGCCGGCACCAATGATAATGATTTTTTTTGGTATTTTGGATGGTCCCAGTCCATTTCTGATGAAAGCCAGCTTTTGATCGGTTGAAAGCGGATCTTTGTAAAGGGACAAAGTGTTGTTCTCCTCTCGGGTTCACTTTCCTATATCGGATTTACGCTATCATATTCTTATTGGTTCACCATTTATGATGGGTCTTCAATAATTTGTCTTGTAAGTATCCAAAATTAACAGTCTTCACGTAAAAAAGCTTTCTTTAAATCTGATAATCTTTGAGTTATGCCTCCTTTGAAGACGGGCCCTTTCACCATTTTTTAATGCCTTATATATCCCAAAAATAACCTCGGCAGAATATTAGAGAAACCATTCAACCAATAGCCATCATTAAGTAACTCTCGGATTTTCTATAAAACCCATGAAAACTTAGTTCGTGGAATATTATTAAATATTTTCCTTTACAACGGAGATACTACCAAGATACAAAGGCATTTATCACCAACTTGGGAGGTAACTAATACTTTTGTCGTTGGTCTTGTTATCGCTATTTGCAGTTTATTTTCAGGTGCAGTATTCCCGATTGGGGAAGCCTTGATCGTTCCCGCAAGCCTAATCTTGGTCCTATTATGTATTATGAGTGCATTCTTGGTCTTCACGCACAGCGTAGACAAAAATGAAAATTTTTCTAAGCGGGGGAGGTTATAGGGTGCCTCGCCGCGCCGTTATAGCGATTATCATTCAGTTTTTAATCGGCAGTTATGTTTATGGAACCGCCATTTACCCTGTATTATTTATCCAAATGTCACAATCCTTACCGACCCGACTTCATTCCGTGCCGTGTTTGCCACATATATAGTGGGCTTTGCGATATTGTTGCCAGGTTATTTCTGGTCCATCTTCATGAAAGATCAGCGCCGAAAGTTAAAACGGAGACAAATGTCAAACTAGTTCATCTTGGAAAAGAGAGGTTATCACTATGAAAATGTTAGATCTGCTAAAATATACGGTTTTAGTCATCTCACTTTTTTTGAGCTATCAAGCGGTTGAAGCACATGATAAAAATTTTCAGGTCGATGGCCCCTATATTTCAGCAAAAAGAGATGTAACAGGAGACCAGAAAATAGACATCATCCAGGTACAGGGGCTGCCATATGAGAAAGGAAGCAAATTTCTGAAGAAAATTGAATTGAGTGTTGATAGCAATCGCCGTACAATTAGCGTTCCGCTTGAAGCAGGGTATAATCCAGACCTCAAGGTTACGGACTTGAATAATGATGGTATCCAGGATGTATTTGTCACGGTTTTGATGGAAGGTGGAGAGCGGTTGATAACCAGTTATGCCTATACGTTCAAGGATGGAAAAGCGAAGGAACTGGAAATCCCTCCACCCGTTCCTGTAATGGCCCAATTTCTTGACGGATACAAAGCGGAAATCATTATAGAAGGTCAAAAGCCTGTGGTGATAGATGTCAGTTCCAGAAAACAAGCTTATGATGAAATGGGCATTTATCTAAATGGAAAACTAAATGAACCGACAGAGCTTTTGGTTGATCCATATTCATCACTGGACCTTAAGACCGTTTTTGGAAAAGGGAAAGCGCTTGTGGGAGTCCAGCATGTAAAAGGGTCCGATGAACGTGATTCAATCCTGGAAATCAAATCGGTATGGAAGTATAACAATGGATGGCAGCTTGTAAAAGCCCAGGTTAAGCCAGTCAAGGCGAAGAATAATAAATAGTAAAGTGTGAATGGTAAATTGTTCAGACATATCAAATAAAGCAGGTTGACAGCTCTTGGTTTTGAGGGCTGTTTTTTGTTTATAATTAAAAATTGACAATTTTTAATTATTTGGTAAAATCTAAATAAATCCAGTTTATACATAATCAAACTTTCTTGCTGGGTTAAATGTAAGCGGATACAAGGGGGGTGCAGACTTACGGAGTTAAAAGAAAAAATAATCGAAACATCGTTGACACTCTTCGAACAGCATGGTTTTCATGGTGTCTCCGTTAACGAAATCGTCAAGGCATGCGGAACTAGCAAGGGTGGATTTTATCACCATTTCTCGTCCAAAGATGAGCTTTTATTTGTCATTCATGATTACTTTATTTCATATGTTTTAACTAAAGCACAGGAAGCCATTTCAGCAAGTACCCATCCAACAGAAAAAATGCAAAAGATTATTCAATCTTTCGTTAAAGTTTTTGACCTCTATAAACCACACATCTCAGTTTTCTATCAAGAAAGCATTTACTTAAAACCACCTTATGTAGAAGCAATCAAAAAAAAACGTCAAATATATAAAGAAATTATTTTTTCCGTCATCAAAGAAGGCATTGACAAGGGAGTGTTCCGCAGCGAATTACCGGTTGAAATTACCGGGATGTCGATTCTGGGCATGGTGAACTGGTCCTACAAATGGTACAAAAGGGACGGCGGAAAAACCATAGATGAAATTGGTGATATTTACGTAGATTTAATTCTGCAGGCACTATTGACGGATAAACAAAAAGAAGAGGAAATAACCCGGCCATTTTTACTGAAAAACCAATTGGTTGTGGATTAAACAGTAAAACCTGAATTGTACAGACCAACTAGTCGGTCTTAATAGAAAGGGGAATGAACAAATGGATTTCTCACTTACGAAAGAACAACAGATGATTAAGGAAATGGTTAGGGAATTTGCTGAAAAGGAAATTAAACCAATTGCCATAGAATTGGATGCAAAGTCCATGTTTGCGGAAGATGCATTCAAAAAAATGGGGAAACTCGGGTTGCTTGGAATTCCGTTCCCTGAAGAATATGGCGGCTCGGGTGGAGATACGATTTCGTATGCCATTGCAGTTGAAGAGGTTGGCAAGGCATGCGGAGGAACCGGCTTAAGCTATGCAGCAGCCGTTTCACTTGGAGCAAGCCCAATTTACTATTTTGGAACCGAAGAACAGAAGCAAAAATATCTGGTTCCAATCACGACCGGTGAAACTTTGGCAGCTTTCGGGTTGACAGAGCCTAATGCTGGTTCGGATGCTGGCGGTACGAAAACATCTGCCGTGTTGGATGGTGATGAATATGTGATTAACGGCGAGAAAACATGGATAACAAATGCCAGCTATTCAAGAACCATCACCGTTACCGCTGTATCGGGCAAAGATTCCAGGGGCAAGAACATCATCTCCGCATTCATCGTGCCAACGGATACCCCTGGGCTTACGATCAATAGCAATTATGAAAAAATGGGAGTTCGGGCTTCCAATACGTGTGAAATCATTCTTGAAAATGTACGTGTACCAAAGCAGAATTTATTGGGCGATCCAGACAAAGGGTTCAAACAATTTTTATTCACGCTGGATGGCGGAAGGATTTCAATTGCAGCTTTGGCCGTGGGCATTGCACAGGCAGCCTTTGATAAGGCTTTAGCTTTTTCAAAAGAGCGCATTCAATTTGGTAAATCCATTTCAAGTTTTCAGGCGATTCAATTCAAGCTTGCAGACATGGCAATGGAAATTGAATTGGCAAGGAACATGGTATATAAGGCTGCATGGTTAAAAGACAATAAAAAACCTTTTGCAAAGGAAGCGGCTTACGCCAAGCTTTTTGCGAGTGAGACCGCGTTCAGGGCCAGCAATCAAGCGATTCAAATACATGGTGGTTCTGGATACATGCGTGAATATGAAGTGGAACGCTATTTAAGAGATGCTAAGTTATTGGAAATCGGGGAAGGCACATCCGAAATTCAAAGGATCGTAATCGCCAGACAATTAGGCTGTTAATCTTTTCGGAACGAAAATGAACAATGATGCTTTGGTTCAATCAGATGTGAAGCAGATATTATCCATACAGCAAAAAGCGTTCATTCTTACTTTTATTTGATAGGAGGAGTTTGATGTCCGATTTGCTAGATGTTACTATCGGAAAACTGCTTGAAAAGACAGCTGAACAATATGGTGATAATGAAGCTGTGGTTTACCATGAACTTGGCCTTCGTCATTCGTATCGCGAATTTGAAAAGATTTGCCGAAAGGCGGCCCGGGGGTTCATGGCGCTCGATATTAAAAAAGGGGAACATATCGCCATTTGGGCGTCTAATAAACCAGAATGGCTTATATCCCAATTTTCGACAGCGAAAATGGGCGGGGTGCTGGTAACGGTCAATACCAATTACCGTACAAGTGAACTGGAATACCTGCTTAAGCAATCGGATTCGACGACGATAATCCTTATGGAACAATATAAGGATCATTCCTATATAGATACGTTGTATGAAATTGTACCTGAATTGAAAAATGCCGAACCAGGAAAATTACATTCTGAGAAACTGCCAAAATTGAAAAATATCATCGTTTTGGGTGAAACGCGTTATCCTGGCACGTTTTCGTGGGATGAAGTCATTAGCGGGAGCGAATCCGTTTCGGAAGAGTTGCTGGACCTGAGGATGGGGGAATTGACTTCCAGTGATGTGATCAATATGCAATATACATCAGGGACGACAGGATTTCCAAAAGGAGTGATGTTGACGCATTCAAACTTGGTCAACAACGGCTTGAATGTTGCGGAATGCATGAAGCTTACAAAGGATGACCGGCTTTGCATCCCCGTTCCGTTTTTTCATTGTTTCGGCTGTTCCCTTGGTACGATGGCCTCTGTTACTGTAGGGGCAACGATGGTGCCTATTGTGGAATTTAATCCACATGTAGTCCTACAGACCATTGAAGCAGAAAAATGTACGGGGCTCCACGGTGTACCTACGATGTTCATCGCCGAACTTAATCTCGATGACTTCGACCAGTATGATTTACGTTCGTTACGGACTGGAATCATGGCAGGCTCCACGTGCCCGATCGAAGTCATGAAAAGCGTGGTGAATAAGATGGGGATCTCTGAAATTACGATTACTTATGGTCAAACGGAATCATCTCCAGGAATTACGATGACAAGAACGGACGACCCAATCGAACTTCGTGTTTCCTCAGTGGGAAGAGCATTGCCGAAAGTGGAAGTGAAAATTCTCGATCCGGCTACTGGAGTAGAGGTCCCACGGGGCAAACAGGGGGAACTCTGTTCAAGAGGATACCATGTAATGAAGGGGTATTATAATAACCCGGAAGCAACTGAACAGGCGATTGACCGGGAAGGCTGGCTACATACGGGAGATTTAGCGGTGATGGACGAGAATGGTTATTGTATGATAACAGGCAGGTTGAAAGATATGATCATTCGCGGGGGGGAAAATATTTATCCTCGTGAGATAGAAGAATTCCTCTATCAACATCCTGCAATTGTCGATGTCCAGGTACTCGGTGTCCCAGATCGGAAGTATGGGGAAGAGGTAGCGGCATGGATCATTTTGAAACCGGGAGAAAACCTTACGGAGAAAGAACTGACAGAATATTGCAAAGGGAAGATATCATTTCATAAAATTCCCCGTTACATTCAATTTACCGATGCATATCCAATGACTGCATCCGGAAAGATCCAAAAGTATAAGCTTCGGCAACAAACTCTTGACCTACTATCTGAACGCACTAAATAAGGAGGATACCGAATGATTCGAAAAATTCTTATCGCAAATAGGGGAGAAATAGCATCACGTATTATTCGTACATGCAAGAAGTTGGGAATACTTACTGTCGCCGTCCATTCGGAAGCAGATTCGGATTCGCCATTTGTGGAATTGGCAGATGAGGCATATTTATTGGGGGGCCCGAGAGTACAGGAAAGCTATTTAAACGTCAATAAGATTTTGGAAATCGCTAAAGGAACCGGAGTGGAAGCCATTCATCCTGGTTACGGATTTCTTAGTGAAAATGCAGATTTCGCACGTTCATGCGAAGAAGCAGGCTTGATATTCATTGGTCCCAAACCAGAGGTCATCCAGCAGATGGGCAATAAAGTCGAAGCACGGAAAAAGATGGAGCAAGCGGGACTTCCATTGGTGCCAGGATTTTCACGTCCATTAATAGATAGCGCAGAAGCGGCAGCCGTTGCCGAAAGGATTGGATATCCAGTCATGTTAAAAGCAGCAGCAGGCGGCGGGGGAATCGGCATGCAGGCCGTTGCTAATGAAGAGGAACTTTACAAAGCCTTCGAAGGGAATCAAAAACGTGCTCAATTGTTTTTTGGCAATGGAGATATGTTCATAGAAAAATTGATTGAGAAGCCTCGTCATATCGAAATTCAGGTATTGGCGGATTCCTTTGGGAATGCTGTTTACTTATGGGAAAGGGAATGCTCCGTTCAAAGGCGCCACCAGAAGGTCGTGGAAGAGGCTCCCTCTTCTTTCCTTGACGAAGAAACAAGAAACAGGATGGGAATGGCTGCTGTGAAAGCGGTAAAATCCATTGGTTATAGCAATGCAGGTACCCTCGAATTTTTAGTTGATGCGGATAAAAATTTTTATTTCCTGGAAATGAATACACGCCTACAAGTTGAGCATCCTGTCACCGAAGAAATTACGGGACTGGATTTAGTCGAACAGCAAATTAAAATTGCGTCAGGCAACAAACTGGAATTCACTCAAGCAGAGATTAAAAAGGATGGACATTCCATTGAAGTGCGAATATATGCTGAAGATCCGAAAACCTTCTATCCAGCACCGGGGAGAATCACCAGTATGGAACTTCCGGAAGGTGAAGGGATCCGTCATGAATTGGCGGTTCATGGAACTTCCGTCGTTTCCCACTTTTATGATCCGATGATCGCCAAATTGGTAGTGAGCGGCGATTCGAGGGATAAAACGATCAAGAGATTAATAGAAGCGCTGGCAAACTATAAAATAGAAGGAATTAAAACAAACCTTCCTTTGCTGATGGAAATAATTTCTCATGAAGCTTTTTCCCAAGGAGATACGACTACGGATTTCATTGCGAAATATATTAAAAAATTGACTGTATAACGCATATTTTAAAACATAATGATCAGGAGGAATGTAAGATGGCAGAATTAAAGGCAAGCATGGCAGGAAGCGTTTGGAAAATCGTAGCGAGCGAGGGGCAAAGTGTTACCGACGGACAGGACATCATTATCTTGGAATCCATGAAAATGGAAATCCCCATTGCAGCTGAGGAAGCTGGCACCATCAAAGAACTTAAAGTGAATGAAGGGGATTTTGTAAATGAAGGCGACATATTGGCCGTCATTGAATAAAGGGACGGAGGGGTAAGATGAACTGGCCTGAAAAAGTGACAATTAAGGAAGTTGGACCGCGTGATGGGCTGCAAAATGAAAAGGTCATTATACCTACGCAAAGCAAAATGGATTGGATCGATCAGCTCTCTGATACAGGGTTATCTTATATAGAGGTGACTTCCTTCGTACATCCAAAATGGATTCCCCAATTGAGTGATGCGGCCCTTGTGGCTAAGGGAATAAAGCGCAATCCCGGGACCACATATGCGGCCCTTGTACCCAATCAAAGGGGTCTGGAATCGGCCCTTGAAGCCAATATCGATGAAATTTCCGTGTTCATGTCATCCAGTGAAACCCATAATCTTAAAAATATCAATAAATCGATTTCCGATACCTTTCCAATAATGAAGGATGTCATCGGGACTGCAGCAAAAAGCGGGAAAACGGTTAGGGGCTATGTTTCAACCGTTTTCGGCTGTCCTTATGAAGGGGAGGTTTCGTCCGAACAGGTTTTCCGTGTTTGTGATCAACTATTTGACTACGGAATCAGTGAGGTCTCATTGGGTGATACCATTGGGGTCGCGTCACCAAGACAGGTTGCCTTGTTCCTTGAACAGGCTGTAAAAAGATATGATATAAGCCGAATTGCCCTCCATTTTCATGATACAAGTGGCATGGCACTCGCAAATGTACTCCAATCACTGGAATATGGAGTGGACACTTTCGACTCTTCTCTCGGTGGTTTGGGAGGATGCCCATATGCACCAGGTGCGAGCGGCAATGTGGCTACGGATGACCTGATTCATATGCTACATAAAATGGGAATTCACACGGGAATCAATCAAGAAAAACTAATGAAGGCTGCGTCCATGATGCAAAGCTTTTTGGAAAAACCATTGCCTAGCCATCAGATGGCTGTATATAACGCGCAATAAGTTGAATTGAGGTGAAACGATGACTTCATTAGTAGAGATCAGTCATGATGCCAAGGGAATTGCCATCGTGACTTTGAATCGGCCGGATGCTGCCAATGCATTATCCACCGAATTGCTTCATTGCTTATTCGAAGGGCTGGATGAACTGAAAAGAGAGTCCAATTTACGAACCGTCATTTTAACGGGAGCTGGGGAAAAGGCGTTTTGTGCAGGTGCGGATCTTAAGGAACGGGCTGGGATGAATGATGATAAAGTCAAGGAGACAGTCAAACTGATTGGTGACACGATTACGGCTGTAGAAAACCTTCCAGTCCCAGTAATCGCTGCAATTAACGGCCCGGCTTTTGGAGGAGGGCTGGAGCTGGCGCTGGCCTGTGACATACGAATCGCATCGGAAACGGCAAAGATGGGACTGACAGAAACGGCATTAGGAATCATCCCAGGCGCCGGCGGTACTCAACGCCTGCCCCGTATAGTCGGAATGTCAACGGCGAAAGAACTGATTTATACGGCGAAGAGATTGGACGCAAAAGCGGCACTTGCCATGAAAATCATCAGTCATGTATATCCACCAGAACAATTACTTGAGGAAGCGAAAAAACTGGCTGGGGAAATTGCGGTCAATGCCCCATTAGCACTCAGGGCAGCAAAAGCGGCGATCAATCAAGGGGCTGATACTAACTTGAAAACAGGATTGCAAATTGAAAAAGACTGCTATCAGACAACTTTAAAAACCCGTGACCGACTGGAGGGTCTGTCAGCATTCAAGGAAAAGCGCAAACCGGTATTTACGGGTCGATGATTTCAATTGAAGGAGGAACATGGATGGTAACGACGGATAAACTAACCGAAACGGTTGAAACGATTAAAAAAGGCGGTTTAGAAAAATATCATCAAAAAAATGCTGAAAAAGGAAAGCTTTTCGTACGTGAACGATTAGAGCTGCTTTTTGATGAAGGGGTTGAAATAGAAGACGCTTTCTTTGCAAATTGTGCCAGTGATGGTCYTCCCGCAGATGGTGTGGTTACAGGTATAGGAAAAATCAATGGTCAGAGGGTCTGTGTCATGGCCAATGATTCGACCGTAAAAGCAGGTTCCTGGGGAGCAAGGACCGTCGAGAAAATCATTCGCATTCAGGAAACAGCTGATAAGTTACAGTTGCCCCTCCTTTATTTAGTCGATTCTGCCGGTGCTCGAATTACGGATCAAGTAGAAATGTTTCCGGGACGCCGCGGTGCAGGACGAATCTTTTACAACCAAGTAAAGTTATCGGGAAAAGTTCCGCAAATTTGTCTATTGTTCGGACCATCTGCTGCGGGAGGGGCATATATCCCAGCTTTCTGCGATATTGTCGTAATGGTTGACGGTAATGCATCGATGTATTTAGGATCACCGAGAATGGCAGAAATGGTCATTGGCGAAAAGGTTAGCGAAGAGGAAATGGGCGGGGCGAAAATGCATTGTTCTGTTTCAGGATGCGGGGATGTGCTTGTTAAGTCAGAAGAAGAATCCATCGCGTTTGCACGCCGATACTTAAGCTATTTTCCAGGAAATTATCAAGAAAAGCCTAAAGCCAAAAAGCCTGAGCTGCCAGCTGAATTCGAAAAAACATTAGAAGAGCTGATTCCAAAAAACCAGAATGCAGCCTTTAATATGTATGACCTGATCGATAGGATTATAGACAGGCAATCGTTTTGTGAAATCAAGAAGCTATTTGCCCCCGAATTGATTACCGGGCTTGCAAGGCTAAATGGACAGACGATTGGGATCATAGCCAATCAGCCGCGTGTCAAGGGAGGCGTCCTTTTCCATGATTCAGCCGATAAGGCGGCCAAGTTCATCAATTTATGTGATGCTTTCCATATACCGCTGTTGTTCCTGGTGGATATTCCAGGATTCATGATTGGAACGAAGGTCGAACAGGCAGGCATCATTCGCCATGGTGCGAAAATGATTTCGGCCATGAGTGAAGCCACGGTCCCCAAAATTTCTGTCATTGTCCGAAAAGCTTATGGTGCTGGACTCTACGCGATGGCTGGTCCCGCATTTGAACCGGACTGCGTACTTGCCTTACCGACGGCATTGATTGCAGTCATGGGGGCAGAAGCTGCGGTCAATGCAGTCTATGCCAATAAAATCAATGCGATGGAAGCGAAGGATCGCCCAGCATTCATCGAACAGAAGCGTAATGAATATAATGAAGACATTGATATCTACCGCTTAGCCTCCGAGATGATTGTTGATGGCATCATCCAGCCAAATGACCTGCGTGATGAATTGAGCGCCCGGTTTGAAGCATATAGCAGTAAACAATTGACATTTACCGATCGTAAACATGGAGTCTATCCAGTCTAATGAATTCAAGAAACAAGCCCGGTCATCATGACCGGGCTATTTATCATGTATGAAAATAAAAAGATTTTTCAAATAATAAGAAAAATTTTCTTATTTAGAGTTGCTAAATCACATAAGGAAGAGTACTATAATTAGTAATTATTGATTTACTAATTACTCAATTCATACTTAGTGAAAGAAAGTGAGCGTTGCCATGGTTCAGCAGGAAAAAAAGAAATATCTAACTCCAGATGGATACACAGCAGACATTGCGATCTTTACTATTACTTCGCAGAAAACGGCAGAGAAAGCGCCGCCTGAAATGTTTTTAAAGCTATTGTTAATCAAACGTGCGACGAAAGATAAGGAAGGACACCCAAATGTTGAAGGAGATAAATGGGCATTGCCTGGAGGCTTTGTAAATGCCAGGGAGACTGCTTATAAAGCAGCTAAACGGGAATTAAAAGAAGAAACGGGCGTAGCTGGATTCCATGTCAAGCATTTCGGTGTTTATGACCGCCCAGGACGCGATCCCAGGGGATGGATCATATCCAATGCTTTTTACGCCATTGTCCAGGAAGATTTTCTCAATCAAAGAAAAGCGAATGACGATGCAGCTGAGGTCGAATTGTTCACGATACAGGAAGCGTTACAATTAGAGCTTGCATTTGATCATCATACAATCATTAACGACGCGATGAACTTACTGAAAAAAGAAATGGTGCAAACGACGATAGCCCAAAAATTCCTGCCGGATGAATTTACACTTTCTGAACTGCAACGGGTGTTGCTAATAGCTAGAGATGATGCAAAAATCAGCGCGGATTCACTTTTTTATGCAAAAGCCCCTAAACTCCCGTTCTTGGAGAAAGTCTTGGATGAAAAGGGTATCCAGAAGAAAACAAAACGAAATTCGTATCGGCCTTCACAACTTTACCGATTTAATGCAGAGATTGTCATGGACTCTATTTATTATTAAGGGGGAATAGGTGAAATGGATAAAAAGGCATTGATCAATATCGATTATACGTATGACTTCGTGGCAGACGGGGGTTCATTGACCTGCGGGAAGCCAGGACAGGATATCGAGAAGGCACTAGTCAGGATAACCAAGGAGTTTATCAAACAAGGGGAATACACGGTCTTCGCGATTGATTTACATGAAAATGGAGACCGCTTACATCCTGAATCGAATTTGTTCCCACCGCATAATATTAGCGGTACAATGGGTAGAGACCTATATGGGACTTTAAAAGAAATATATGAAACAAATAAAAATCAAAAGAATGTTCATTATATAGATAAAACGCGTTATTCGGCATTTGCAGGAACGGACCTTGATATCCGCCTAAGGGAACGTCACATTACCGATGTTTATTTAGTCGGGGTTTGTACAGATATCTGCATTCTGCATACGGCAATCGACGCTTATAATTTAGGATATAATATTTTTATATATGAAAATGCAGTGGCCTCATTCAATGATGCCGGTCACCATTGGGCCCTTGGGCATTTTAAAGCATCTCTAGGAGCAACGATTCTATAATATCCATTCACGCAACAGAATAGAAGGGAGGCGAAAGCTTCTCTTTTGGGAGGAACTATCCATGGAAAAAAAGTACAACGATGACAGTTACGCACTACACACTGACCTTTACCAAATCAACATGGCCCAAACTTATTGGCAGGACAAAACACATAACCGAAAGGCAGTTTTCGAGATATTTTTCAGAAAACTTCCATTCAACAGCGGATATGCGATTTTTGCTGGACTTGAAAAAATTGTCCATTACCTTCAAAACTTTTGCTTCTCGGAAAGTGATATCGACTATTTAAAAACGGACCTGCACTATGATGAAGAATTTTTGGATTATTTGCAGAACATCCGTTTCACGGGAGCGATCCGCTGCATGAAAGAGGGAGAGCTTGTCTTCGGCAATGAACCGATTTTACGGGTGGAGGCACCGCTTGCTGAGGCACAACTCATAGAAACGGCGTTGCTAAACATTGTGAACTATCACACACTCGTGGCAACAAAGGCCTCACGCATAAAACAAGTTATAGGAGATGAATCTGCCCTTGAATTCGGTTCAAGACGGGCACAAGAAATGGATGCTGCAATTTGGGGAGCGAGAGCGGCCTATATTGCTGGCTTTGATTCCACTAGTAATGTACGGGCTGGAAAGCTGTTTGGGATTCCGGTTTCAGGAACGCATGCCCATTCCATGATCCAGGCTTATAAAGATGAATATACGGCTTTTCATAAATACGCTGTTTCCCATAAAGACTGTGTATTCTTGGTTGATACCTATGATACATTGCGTTCTGGCATTCCCAATGCAATCCGTGTTGCCAAGGAACTGGGCGATAAAATCAATTTCATTGGCGTCCGTCTTGACAGCGGTGATTTAGCTTACTTATCAAAAGAAGCACGACGTATGCTCGATGCTGCAGGGTTCCATGATGCGAAGATTGTCGCTTCCAATGACTTGGATGAATATACGATCATTAACCTGAAACAACAAGGAGCAAGAATTGACATTTGGGGCATCGGAACCAAATTGATTACGGCTTATGACCAGCCAGCGCTTGGTGCTGTTTATAAAATGGTTTCAATAGAGGGAGAAGATGGGAATATGAGAGATACCATCAAAATTTCTTCTAACCCTGAAAAGGTTACGACACCTGGCTTAAAACGAGTTTATCGAATCATCAATAAAGTGAACAACCATGCTGAAGGTGACTATTTKGCCATGGAATATGAAAAGCCTCAGGAACAGGAAAAATTAAAAATGTTTCATCCTGTCCATACCTTCCTGAGTAAATTTGTCACGGATTTCGATGCCGTTGATCTGCATGTGGATATTTTCAAGGAGGGCAGCTTGATTTATGAATTACCAACCATTGATGAAATCAAGGCCTTCACGAAAAAAAATCTCCAAGTATTATGGCCTGAGTACCTTCGTGCACTTAATCCTGAAGAATACCCGGTAGATCTAAGCCAGGATTGTTGGGATAATAAAATGAGGAATATAGATGAAATTAAAGCAAATGTAGAGAGAATGCTAACGAAATGACCAATCTATTTTATCAGAAAGCGAGGCTTTGCCAATGCGTCCATTACAAAGAGAAATCGTAAAAAAATTACTTGTCCAACCAAAAATCGATCCTGAAGTTGAATTCAGGAAAAGTGTTGATCTATTAAAAGGGTATTTGAAGAAAAATACGTTTCTGAAAAGTTTTGTACTTGGAATATCTGGAGGTCAAGATTCAACACTGGCGGGGTATATTGCCCAAACCGCTGTCAATGAATTGAATCAAGAAAAAAATGGCAGCGATTATAAGTTTGTTGCTGTTAGCTTGCCATATGGAGTACAGGCTGATGAAGATGACAGGCAGTTGGCTTTAAAATTCATCAAGCCGAGCCAAACTGTTACAGTCAACATCAAGGGAGCGGTGGATGCATCAGTAAAGGCTGTGGAAGAAGCCGTTTCTGAAAAACTATCGCATTTCTTAAGGGGAAATGTCAAAGCGCGTGAGCGGATGAAGGTACAATATGATTTAGCCGGACTTTACAAAGGTGTCGTGCTTGGTACGGACCATGCGGCTGAAGCAATCACAGGTTTCTTTACGAAACATGGTGACGGTGCAGCGGATATCATCCCATTATATCGATTAAATAAAAGGCAAGGAAAAGAAATCCTGAAATTCGTCGGTGCTCCTGAGCGTCTTTATACGAAGGTTCCAACGGCCGATTTAGAAGATGACAAACCATTAATTCCTGATGAAGTGGCTTTAGGCGTTAGTTACGACGAAATCGATGATTACCTTGAAGGAAAGGAAATCAGGACGGAAGCTGCCGAAATCATCGAAGGATGGTATACTAAAACCGAACATAAACGGAATGAAGCCATTAACGTTTATGATACTTGGTGGAAATAAAAGAATGGGTAAAGCCAAGAAGTTCAAGTGAATTTAAACGCCCGCATCACTTTTAAAGGTGCGGGCGTTTTTGGGAAGACCGATGAATATCACGTTGCTAACACTTGAGTAATAAAAATTTTTACCAGTAAAGGGGAAAATCAAATATCGGCTCTCAATTTGGATCTATCCAGGCTTATTAAAGAAACTAGCAAGGAAATTAAATTCTCCGGTGTAATCGGTGTGAAAACGGGAGATGATCTAATATATAGTTCAGGACATGGCTATTCCAATCGATCGGATGAAATAATGAATACGACTGAAATAAGGTTCGGAATTGCTTCTGGGTGTAAACTGTTTACTGCGATAACCAATTGCCTGTTAGTACAAAAAGGGACTCTTAGGTTTGATTCTAAGCTTAAAGACTGTCTTCCGATCGAGTTTTTAGTTTCCGGATTTCCATCAAAATGTAACCATACATCACCTCTTAACACACACTTCGGGTATTCCTGATACTTTGATGGAAGTGATGGAGTACTTTGAAGAGCTATGGCAGAAAAATCCGATGTACCATATTAAAAGATTAAATGATTTTCTGCCCATGTTTCAAGATGATGTGATGATGTTCGAACCTGGGGAAAGATTTCATTATAATAATGCTGGCTATATTGTATTGGGATTGATTGTTGAGGAACAAACCGGGCTTGAATTTCCCGAATATATTGACAATAACATCTTTCTGCCTTGTGGTAGGAAAGATTCCGGTTACTTCTCCATGGACAAGCTCCCTAAAAACAGAGCGCTAGGGTACATAAACGAAGAAAATGGAACATGGAGAACGAATATTTATTCCCTTCCCATCAAAGGCTGAGCAGATGGAGGGGAATTCTATGGGTATGGTATATGGATAAGTAAAAAAAATGACGGGATTTTTAAATGTCATATAATGGGCTATGACCAGGGTGTAAGTTTCAATTTTGCGGTATACCCGGCAAATCGAATGATAAACGTCATTACTTCAAATGAAAAACATGGGGCCCATACGATATTACCTGCGCGATTGAGAAAGAATTATAAACAAATGGAACCTTTCCGATAGTGAAGGGTTCCATTTGTTTATAGTCAATGTGACTTCATTCATGGTAATCTGTTTTTATTTAAGAAAGGGATGAATTCGCATTCAAATGCTTGATCGTTTCCAGAACTTCTGGATTTTCAAGAGAAGAAACTTGACCGGTATCTATATTCAATAAAGGGGCTTTAATGACATGGCGCATTACTTTTCCATTTCTTGTCTCGGAAGCTCTTTAAGTGGGCAGATTTCTTTAGATTTCAAGGCTTTTCTAAACAAAGAATTTGTATATTTAGATATCTTGAAGTAAAGTATATTTAATATACACCATTTTAACCGGTATTTTCCGATGGAGGTTCTTTTTACGTTATGAAGGCAAGATATGAACTCGCAAACATGAACTTAACACTAAGCAACGTGACTTTACGTAATGCAGCGGATAGTTATGTCCTCTTGAAAGCTGCAGATGATCAAAATAATAATGAAATCACGATCAAGCTTTCCCACGGTCAAGCTGAATTTCTAGAAGCGGAATTAAGGGAAGTAAATCGCCGTCGCAGGGAAAATAGTTCTGAATTATCCGGGTATGATAAGGACCGTTTGAATGACGACGATTCTTTTAATCTGTTTAGCATTGATTTTAACGAAAGTGAACCGAAGTAATTGATAGCATGTGTTCATTACCTCGCCTGAAAAAGGCTTCTCTGTAACTTTCCCTTTCCATTTTAAGATGTTGCCACAGAGAGTGTCCCGTTCCCGCCAATAATAAATCCAATGGCCATAAGGAATAAATTAAGCAAGGTGACCTGTCGTTACCTTTTTTCTGATTGCTTGAAAAAATTTTTCACTAAAAGGAATATGGATGACACTACAGCAAAAACCATGAAAAATACGATGAAGCCCCAAAGGCCAACAGCAGCATCTTGAAATTCCATATTCCCTCTGCTGGTAAGGGCCTGCTGAATTTCAATTGCAAATACTAAAACAACCATGACAGTAAAGGTATAAAGGAAAGAAAGTATCGTAATCCCAAAACGCATCCGGGAAATTAAATTAGATAAAAATAACACGAACAAAAAGATGATGATACCGATGATTCCCATTATCCAAAAATGCAAATCCTTGTCCGTTGCATTTGAATTTAATGTATCGCTCACAAAGAATAGGATGAAATCGTGAAGATTATTGACGATTTCCGCTAATATCTGGATGAATTCTTTCATTTTTCACACCTCCAATTCCTTAGATTATAGCAGGTTATAAATCTATATAGAAGTGGGCAGGTCCTCTGGGGGGCACGACTGACCTTAGATGGCAGTAATATGAAATAATAAACACGTTAAGGGGTGAATATCCACTACTATGTCAGTGTTTATTCTTTCGCATTTATTGGGACACATAAAAAAATCATAAGTGAATGAATTGGAAAATCAAGACATGAAACGGCAGCTAAATAAAGGTATAGTTAATATATTGTGAATAGATTAACCATATAATATTCAATACATAGAAAAATTAAGAATAAGAGATTTTAAAGCAGGTGTTCCTGATTTCTTATATTCTAATGCCCCTAGATAAACGATTTGATTTAATCCTTAATATACTTAAATGTTTTCAAGGTTGGAGGGAAAAGAATGAGTGATTTACATAATCATGTGTTAACAATAATCGATTATATGAAAACCGGTCATAATACTTGCTTTGTAAAAGTATCCGGTTTTGATGCAGAATCCGAACAGAATTTTGAAGGTGAAGTTAAATTTGTCGGGGATTTGCCATTTGGAGATTTGATACATCCTCAAAGGTCACATCTATCTTCCACTTGCAGGGAATTTGTCCGGGAAGATTTGGTGTTAAGATTCGGTAAAGGGCAGTTTGAATGAAGTGGTTGAAATTCTTATGGACGATCTAAGGAAATGACGATCTATTCACTTGTTTAAAATTGGTAAAATCCAGGGTATAAAGAATATGGTATGTATGATATTTATCATGCCAATCTTCTCTGTTAACTGACAAAATAGCATATTTTTCCCTATTTAACTCTCGGACTTTAATCCTTATAATTAAATAAGAAAAATATGACAGATAATGTAGAAATATACTATTCTTGAGGTGAGTTTCATGGTATATGCAGATATTTTGAGTAATATACACTCTGCTATCTCCAGTAAAAAAGCTGATTTAAATGCGAAAATTGAACGTTTAGAAAAAGCGAAAAACGATATCATAAAAGAACAGAGTATGTGTCTTAACGAGATTAGGAAAATAAAAGACCCAGAGCTAGGTGGTGGTTGGACCGGGAAGCGCTCGGATCATTTTCAG
Source organism: Peribacillus sp. P4_B1 (assembly GCF_056402395.1). Classification (NCBI taxonomy): domain Bacteria; kingdom Bacillati; phylum Bacillota; class Bacilli; order Caryophanales; family Bacillaceae; genus Peribacillus; species Peribacillus sp. P4_B1. The sequence goes on along the minus strand of NZ_JBFUHM010000041.1, from coordinate 3,591 downwards.
GAAGCCCGTCATGATGCCTATAATGTCATGTTTAGCATCATTCATGACGATTATGACGATTACCAATGGAAGATTGAAGCGATGATTACAAAGCTAAGTGCCGAGAATACCCTCCTGAATATAGCGGGGAATATAGCCCAAGAAGCCGATAACCTTTTAAGCAAAGGTGAAGAGGCATTTGAGCAACTGGAAAGTAAAATATCAGATTTAAAAAGGCGGTTGATTTAATGACGACAATCAAACTGAATCATCCTGCCGTAACGAAACAAGTTGATCAGGTGAAGAAGGCGCTTGATACAGTCAAGCTTGGAAATCTGCCGGCAGGCGAGCTTGGCAACAATAAATTGGAATTCACTTCGAAATGGATCGATCGGGAAACGAACCTGGAGAAGGTCTTCGAGCAATATATCAAAATCGTCCAGAAAAATGTGGAAGATACCCGTGCCAACATTGACTTATTAAAAGAACAGGATGAAGCCATCGCCCATACGTCTTCAAATGGGTATCCTGTGAGATGAAAATATATGAAGCCGAGACTTTGACGGCCGCAACTAAGTCGCGTGCCAAGCAATATGAAGACCTAAAGAAGGAAGTCGCAGCCCTGAAAAAGGAATTTCAGGGCATTGTTGGCCTTAATAATGAGTTTCAAGGAGCCGGTGCTACCGCCATCAAAAGCTTCTATGAAGCGCAAATCGAGGTGGCGGACGCCTGGATGGAACTATTCACGACCCAAATCAGTTTTTTGGAAGGCATACCGGCCACCCTGGAAGAGGCGGACCTCTCCGGAAATACGGTGGTCGAGGTTCCCTTTTTAGATGGCGAAGTGTCAAACGGCATCAACCAAGCAAAGTCGCTTGTCGATGAACAAGCGAATGATCTTCAAAGGATCCTGAACAGCATTGACGATATCCTGCCTCTTGATATATTCGACCAAAAGGACTTTAATGAAAAAATCACGCTGGCCGGGCATAGGCTGGATGACACCGTGACAAAGGTCGAGAATGTCGACCGGCAATTGGTCGAGGAATATGATGTGTCCGTCGGGCAGGAAAACGTGGCCGTTGGCCTCTTCCGTGCCTTGCTTGATGCCACCAAACAGGACGGCAACGTATCGCCGATGACGTTCAACCAATCGGCATTTAAGAATAGTGACGTCTATCAAGTGAAGGATGAAGTCGCCGGTCAGATGAAAGACTATCAGACCTTCAAAAAGCAGCAAGCCGAAGCTAAGGAAATCGAACGTGAAATGGAAGAACTCGAAAATCGCCCATGGTACGAAAAAGCCTGGGATACGACAAAAACCTTTACAGGGGAATTCACGGGATATTATGATTCTATCAGGGCCTCAACCGGAGTCGATCCAGTAACGGGCCGCAAGCTGTCCGATGCCGAACGAATCGCCGCCGGCGCCATGGCTGCCGCTGGATTCATCCCCGTCGTCGGCTGGGCCGGACGGGCCATCAAAGGCGGAAGCGCCCTATACAAAACGGGCAAAGGACTCAACGCAGCGAACCACGCGCTCGATGCCTATAAAACGACAAAAGGCTTTAGCCTCCTCCAGAAAACCGAATACGGAATATACGGACTCCTCGCAGCCAACGGCCTTGGTGAAGCGGCCACAGGCAAAGACATGTTCGGCAACCAGCTAACCGAGGAACAGCGCCAGAACGGCCTGTTGATGGCACTCGGTATCGGCGGTGTGGCTGGAGCGGCGAAGGTCGCCGATAAAGTAGCAAGCGGTACAAAGTTCGTCCCTTACAGTAAGGAATTTGCACAAAAGCAGGTTCAGAAGGTTCAAGCTACAATAACAGACATCGCGAGATCAGGAAAAACCACGTTAAAAAATATAGGTGACGAACTAGGTAAAAAAGAAATACCTAAACGAATAAGTATGGAACAGGTTTCCCTCGCAGGAGGACCAAACCTTCGCCAAGTTATGATGGAAAAGCAGACAATCAAGGAAGCCTATAAGAAATTCACGGTGAAGGATAGCAAAGTAGAGGGTGTTTCAGGGGAGAGTATTTCTAAGGGTACGGATAACAGGGGTGCTGAAGTTCCACCTGCCTTTAGACAAACTGAATTTGCTAGTTCGTATGAAGCGAGGCTTAATCAGACACCTGCATTAGAGAATTCAAAGGTTGAATTTGAGGGAATAAGGGGTGAATCTAAGGGAATACTTAAGCCTCCACCAGACCGTCAATTAGAACAAATTTTAGATGAAGTTGGGATTGATGGCATCCAATATAAAAATGCTGTTCCTGATTTTTCACCGACAGCAAAAGCACAAGTTGAAATCAACTATATGCTTGGAGGAAAAGGAACTTATGGAGGGAAAGCCAGACGAGCTAATTTTGTTCAATCAGACCAAAAATTAGCTGATCAACTTAATAATTCACCTGAACTAGCAAGCCAATTTGGGATGGAGCCTGGTAAAATTAGTGCAAGAGATATAAAGAAATATCGAGAAAATAATAAATTAACATGGCATGAATTAAATGATGTTAAAACAATGCAACTTGTACCAACAAAAATAAATAGTGAATTCGGACATCTGGGTGGTGTAGGAGAAATAAATGCAGGAGCTTTTATACCTGGAGGGTTTGCTAATAAACAAAAAGAGGAGATCTTAAAATGACTATAAACGACCCAATTTTTGGTGAACTTGAGTATGAGTACAGTTGGGCTAAGGATACCACTATTCATTTTTTTGGTAAAGAAAAAGAGATATCTTTGATGATAGATGGTGAAGAAGATGGAAAGTTTGATGAAGAGCAGTATATGGCATATCAAGCATTAATGCAAAAATGGGAGGATTTACAGCTAAGTTTATTGCAATCAATTTTAGACTATTACAAACAAAAGCGACATGAACTAGGTTATGATATTGGATTAAATGAAAATTATCCATTAGTTGAAACAACTAATCAAATACTAGAAATGATAACTTTAGATGGAATTGTTGTTCCTTATGCGGATATTTTTGAGGGGCGAGATATTGGAATTACATTTAATTGTACATGGGATATAGAAAATGGATTAGGGCTTCGTCTATTAAATGAAAAAATAATTGAAGTAGGTTACCAGGACGTTGCAATTTAAAATCGGCTGTAAAAAGTAAAGACTCATGATGGTTGTACCATCAAAGAGTATTATGGCAATGATAGAATAGAAAAAGAAGTATGAACTTAAGTGATATGACATTTTACTGGGCGATGAATATAAACACATGAATTGTATATTAAACTAACGAACTCGTACAAATTCGTAAGTTTTAACGTAGTATTTGTCAATACAGATAAAAGTTGTCATACTGTTACTATGAAACTTACAAATTTAATGTTACTTAAAAACAAATGAACTTAAAGCGCTTGATTGTCAACTAAAGGCAACGAGTGCTTTTTAGCGTTAAAAATTAAAAGAGTACTATAATTTTTAATACCCCCAAGTGTTAAATTGTTATTATCTGTAACGAGGAAGAAGCCACAGGCAAAGACATTGAATCGTCTACACTTATCTGGACAGATATTTTAAGGGCAGCTACACTTAACTTATTACAGATAAGGAGCACTCAAAATGACGAAAAGAGAACGC